>CALVPU010000228.1 GCA_944353735.1 uncultured Eubacteriales bacterium
CTGGTCAAGGCGACCGTCGAGATCGCCGTGCAGGTCAACGGCAAGATGCGCGGGCGCATGAACGTCCCTGCCGACCTCACCCGCGACGGCGCGGCGGACTACTTCCTGCCCCTGCCCGAGGTGCAGGCGCTCGTCGATGGCAAGGCTGTCCGCAAGCTGATCTACGTCCCCGGCAGGCTGCTGAACCTGGTCGTGGGCTGATTTCGAGTTCCCTTTTCATTCCCGACCCGCTGCGCGCGGAACGGCGACTGCAAGCCGTTCCGCGCGCCTTTTTGCGGGAACCGCTTGACAGGCAATACTATGCGACATATAATATTATGTGAAGGAGGTGATCGCATGGATGCCCAGCTCAAGCGCGGCATGCTCGAGGCGTGCGTGCTGGCGGTGCTCGCGCGCGGCGATTCCTATGGCTATCAGTTGGTCAAGGACGTGGGCGCGGGCGTGGAGGTGTCGGAATCGACGCTGTATCCGGTGCTGCGGCGGCTGGAGGCGGCGGGAAACCTGCGCGTTTACGCGCAGGCGCACAATGGCAGGCTGCGCAAGTACTACGCGATCACCGCCAGCGGGCGCGAGCGGCTGGAGCAGCTGCGCGGTCAGTGGCGGCAGGTGCTCAAGGTCTACGCCTTCATCATGGCGGGAACGGAGGAAGGTTCATGAACAAGCAGGCTTTTTTGGCGGCGCTGGCGGCGGGACTGGCGGACTTTGACGAAGACGAGCGCCGCGGGATCCTCGAATTTCACGCCGAAGCCATCGACGACCGCGTCGAGGACGGCATGGGCGAATCCGAAGCCGTCGCCGCGCTCGGTCCCGTGGCGGTGATCCTGTGCGAACTGCGCGACAACCGCCCCGCGCCGGCGGCGCAAGCGGACGCGCCGTGCGAAAGCGAAAGCGCCGCAGCGGAGACGGGCGCCGGGCGGTGTGGGACGGGGAGGCATTTACCTGCGGCGCAAGCGGATGCGCCGTGCGAACGCGAAAGCGCCGCAGCAGAAACAGGTGCGCGGTGCAAAAGCGAACGCGCCGAGGCAGAAACAGATGCGCGGTGCGAACGCGACGCTGAGGAAGCGGCGGATGCAGAGCGCCGCGAACGGAAGCTCCGCTTGCCGGCGGCGGATGGCCCAAAGCCGGCGGATGCAGATTGCCGCCTCACGCCAACCCCGGCAGCGCATGCCGGCATGGAAAAGCGCATCGCGGAAGGGGGCACGGGCGAAGGGGAACATGTCCACGGCGGACAAGGCGGCGCGGCGACCGTCTGGCACGGCGGCGATCCCGGCGGCAGCCGGCGCGTTTTCCGCTGCACCGCGGAGAAGGTCGTCGTATGCGAATCGGACGCCGCCGTCATCCTGCTGCCCGGGCGCGCCGGCGAGGTGGCGCTGACCCGCTCGGGGGACGAGAACGTCGCCTACGAGGTGTCCGCGGCGGCGGGCGTGCTGACCATCGTCAAGCGCGACGAGCGCCCGTGGTATCAAAAGCTGTTCGACTGGATGCGCGCCCGGACGCTGACGGTCGAGGTTCCGGAAGGGTGCGCGCTGGAGGCGCGCAGCGTCAACGGCGATCTCTCCGCAACCGGATTGCGCGTCGCGTCGCTGGCGCTCGACACGCAGAACGCCGCCGTCCGCGTCGCGGACTGCGCGGTCGAGGGGACGCTGAACGCCGTCACGCGCAACGGCGCGTTCGTCGCCCGCAAGGTCCGCGCGCACAGCCTGACCGCCGAGACCTCGAACAGCCGCATGCTGGCGCAGGACGTCCGAGTCGGCGCGCTTTCGCTGACGAACGGCAACGGCGGGCTGCGGCTCGAGGGCGTGACCGCGGGCGAGGCGGCGCTGGCGACCAGCAACGGCGGCATCGAGCTGCGGGACGTCGCGGCGATGCGGCTGTCGGCGTCGACCAGCAACGCGCGCATCGCCTTTGCGGAGCTGCGCGCCGCCGAGTCGCTCGAGCTGTCCACCAGCAACGGTCCCATTCGCGGCGAGCTGCCCGGGACGCTGGCGGACTACGCCGTCGACAGCGGCACCTCCAACGCGGCGAACGCCCTGCCCGCGCGCAGCGACGGCGCCATCCGCCTCTGTGCCCACACCAGCAACGGCGCCATCGACGTGCGCTTCGCGGGCGGAAATTTGCCCGCCGGGATTGACATCCATCCCAATGTGGTATAAGATAGTATTAAATACCAGAACGCGCGCGTGCGGCAGCATCGGCGGGCGGCAGAAGCTGAGGTGCTTGCGATGAGCTATGTGATCTATACCGACTCCTCCTCCAACCTGACGCCCGATCTGGTGCAGGCGTGGGACGTGCGCGTCGTCTCGCTGGTCTACGCGATCGACGGCGTCGATCACCCGGCGTACGATCCCGACTTCGACGGTCACCGCTTCTACGACGCCCTGCGCAACCGCGCCGAGGTGCGCACGTCGATGATCAACGCCGGCGAGTTCACGCGGGCGTTCGAGCCGGCGCTCGCCGCGGGCGAGGACGTGATCTACATCGGCATGTCCAGCGGCATCAGCGGCACCGTGCAGGCGGCGTCGATCGCCGCGGGCGAGCTCGGGCAGAAGTATCCCGGGCGCAGGATCTATGTCAAGGACACGCTGGGCGCGTCGTTCGGCGAGGGGCTGTTCGCCAAGCGCGTCTCCGAGATGCGCGCCGCGGGCGCGGACATCGACGAGGCGGCGCGATGGGTGGACGAGAACGTGCAGCGCATGAACCAGGTGTTCACCGTCGAGGACCTGATGTTCCTCAAGCGCGGCGGGCGGCTCTCCGGCATGACCGCCCTGCTGGGTACGCTGGCGAACGTCAAGCCCATCCTCTGGGGCAACGAGGAGGGCAGGATCGTGCCCATCGACCGCATGATCGGGCGCAAGAAGTCCCTCAAGGCGCTCGCCGACCGCTTCGCGCGCCAGGTGGTCGATCCCGAAAAGCAGACGATCGCCATCGCCCACAGCGACTGCGAGGCGGATGCGCAGTATCTGGTGGACATGATTCGCCGGCAGTTCCCGCAGCAGGACGTGCTGGTGCGCTGCTACGAGCCCGGCACCGGCGCGCACGTCGGGCCCGGCGCGGTGGCGCTGTTCTTCTTCGGCAAGCCGCGCTGAGACGCCCGCCGCGCGGAAGCTCTGACAACGATTTCCATGAATGTCTGCGGCTCATACGCTGATGCCCGCCGCGCGCGGGGCGGAACCCTTGACACCCTGTGGAGCGCGCGGTGTGGCGCGCTCTTTTGAAATGTGCCGCGCGGCGCGAAGGCTCCTTTCCGGAAGGCGTTCCAGGCGCGCTGGATGCCGTTTTTGCAGGCGCCGCGCGCGAAGGACGGCGGCGCTTGCGGACGCCCGACGGGATGTCCGGCCTTTGCAGGTGCGGCGCTTTCGCGTTCCCATTGCCTCGCAGTTTGCGGGGCGCTTTTTTTGTTTTTTTCCATTTCCGCCGGCAGAGTTTCGTTTCAGTTTTCTCTTTGGGTGTAAGATAACTGCGTATTCTGAAAGGCGGTCCGCGCGACCTGCCGGTCGAGGAGGTTTTATCATGTTGAATGAAAATGCCGGGCGCTTTGTGCGCGCGTGCAACGTCGTCTGCGCGGCGCTGATGCTGGCGCTGCTGGTGTTGCAGTTTTTGCCGTTCTGGTCGTATGAGACGGAAGAGGGCGCGCGCAGCGCTTCGATCCAGAGTTACATCTGGTTTCCCGGGGACATGACCGATCTGGAAGATTCGCTGGCGGAGGCGACAGGCGATGAAGCCTTCTCCGTCAACGCCATCCTCGGCATGCCGATCGTGGTGCTGCTCGCGGGCGCGGCGGGCGTGGTGCTCTGCCTGATCAAGTCGGGCAGTCCGCTGGCGTCGCTGCTGCCGCTGGCGTGCGGCGCGGCGGGCGTGTACGGCTTTCTCGCCAAGCCGGCGTTCCGGCTGGGCGAGAGCTGGGGCGTCCAGCTGGCGCTGAGCGCGGCGGTCCTGCTGCTGGCGCTGGCAGCGCTGGTCAGGGCGATCGCCGCCATGCGGCGCGCGCAGGGCAACTGAGAATGGACGCGGAGGAGTTAAGATGCTGAAGATATTCAAAAACCTCGAGCGCCGGGACTGGCTGCTGCTGGCGTGCGCGCTGGCGTTCATCGTCGCGCAGGTGTGGCTGGACCTGACGCTGCCGGACTACATGTCCGAAATCACGACGCTGGTGCAGACCGAGGGCAGCGCCATGGGCGAGATCCTGTTCGCGGGCGGCAAGATGCTGCTGTGCGCGCTGGGCAGCCTGATCAGCTCGGCGGTGGTGGCGCTGATCATCGCCCGCGCGGCGACCGATTTCGGCGCGACGCTGCGGCAGAAGCTGTTCGGCAAGGTGCTCTCGTTCTCGATGCGCGAGATCGGGCGCTTCTCCACCGACAGCCTCATCACGCGATCGACCAACGACGTCACGCAGGTGCAGATGCTGCTGGTGATGGGACTGCAGTCGATGGTCAAGGCCCCGGTGCTGGCGGTGTGGGCGGTGTGCAAGATCGCCGGCAAGAACGGCGCGTGGACGCTGACCACGGCGGCGGCGGTGGCGGCGCTGATGGCGATCGTCGGCGTCTGCATCGCGCTGGCGCTGCCGCGCTTCAAGCGCATTCAGGCGTTGACGGACGATCTGAACCGCGTCACCCGCGAGAACCTCAACGGTCTGCGCGTGGTGCGGGCGTACAACGCCGAGGCGTACCAGGAGAAGAAGTTCGACGCCGCCAACGACGCGCTGACGAACACCAACCTCTACGCCCAGCGCGTGATGGCGACGATGATGCCGGGCATCACGCTGGTGATGAACGGCCTGAGCCTGGCGATCTACTGGGTGGGCGCGGCGCTGATCAACGCCGCGGCGCTGCCCGAAAAGCTGGGGCTGTTTTCCGACATGGTGGTGTTCCTCTCCTACGCGATGCAGGTGGTCATGGCGTTCATGCTGCTGGTGATCATCTTCATGATCCTGCCGCGCGCATCGGTCGCTGCCAAGCGCATCCTCGAGGTGCTGGACACCGAGCCGGGCATCGTTGACGGCGAGCGCACGGAACCTGCGGAGGGCGCGCGCGGCACGGTCGAGTTCCGCCATGTCAGCTTCCGCTATCCCGACGCCGAGGAGGACGCCCTGCACGACATCAGCTTCACGGCGCGGCAGGGCGAGACGGTGGCGTTCATCGGCGCGACCGGCTGCGGCAAGAGCACGCTGGTCAACCTGGTGCCGCGCTTCTACGACGCCACCGCGGGCGAGGTGCTGGTCGACGGCGTCGACGTGCGCCAGTACCGGCAGCGGGCGCTGCGCAACCGCATTGGCTACGTCTCCCAGAAGGCGACGCTGTTTCGCGGCACGGTGGCGTCCAACGTCGCCTTTGGCGACAACGGTCGCGACGACATGCGCGCGGACGTGGTCGAGGCCGTCTACACCGCACAGGCGGCGGACTTCGTCGAGAAGCTCGCGGACGGCTATGACGGCTACGTCGCGCAGGGCGGCGCGAACTTCTCCGGCGGACAGAAGCAGCGGTTGTCCATCGCCCGCGCCATCTGCCGGCGTCCGGAGATCCTCATCTTCGACGATTCGTTCTCGGCGCTGGACTACAGGACCGACCGCACGCTGCGCGACGCGCTGAAGCGGACCTGCGCCGGCGTGACCAAGCTCATCGTCGCCCAGCGCATCGGCACCATTCGCGACGCCGACCGCATCGTCGTGCTCGAGGACGGCAAGGTCGCCGGACAGGGCACCCACGAGGAACTGATGCGCACCTGCGCGGTCTATCGGGAAATTGCTTCCTCACAATTGTCCAAGGAGGAGTTGGCATAATGGAAAAACAGGCGTATAATAGAGGGGGAGGACCGCGCCGCGCGATGGCGGGCGAGCGGTCGCGCGACTTCAAGGGCGCGTGGGCGAAGCTGCTGCGCTACTGCCGGCGCTACTGGGGCGCGATGATCCTCGCGCTGGCGTTCGCGGCGCTGGGCACGGCGGCGATGCTCGCCGGTCCCGGACGGCTGTCGGAGATGACCGACCTGATCGCCGCGGGCCTCGCCGGCAGCGTCGACATGGCGGCGGTCGCGCGCATCGGCGCGTTTCTCATCGGGCTGTACGCGGCGAGCCTGCTGCTGTCCACGGCGCAGGGCTGGATCATGGCGACGGTCACGCAGCGCGTGGCGCGGTCGCTGCGCTCGGACATCTCCAGGAAGATCAACCGCCTGCCGATGGCGTACTACAACCGCACTTCGACCGGCGACGTGCTCTCGCGCGTGACCAACGACGTCGACACGATCGGTCAGTCCATCAACCAGAGCATCGGCACGCTGGTGACCTCGATCACGCAGCTGGTCGGCTCGCTGGGCATCATGTTGTGGACCAATGCCGCCATGACCGGCGCGGCGGTGCTCGCCTCGCTGCTCGGATTTGCGCTGATGATGGCGATCATGGGCCGCTCGCAGAAGTACTTCACCCGCCAGCAGCAGCGCCTCGGCGAGATCAACGGCTGCATCGAGGAAATCTACTCCGGTCAGACCGTGGTCAAGGCGTACAACGGCGAGGAAAAGACGCGCCGCGCCTTCAACGAGCTGAGCCAGAAGCTGCGCGAGGAGGGCTTCCGCGCCATGGCGATGTCCAGCCTGATGCAGCCGCTGATGGCGTTCATCGGCAACTTCGGCTACGTGGCGGTGTGCGTCACCGGCGCGGCGCTGGCGCTCAACGGCAATATTTCCTTCGGCGTGATCGTGGCGTTCATGATGTACGTGCGCTACTTCACCCAGCCGCTTTCGCAGCTGGCGCAGGCGGCGCAGTCGATGCAGTCCGCCGCCGCGGCGGGCGAGCGCGTGTTCGGCTTCCTCGCGGCGCAGGAGATGTCCGACGAGCGCGGCAAGACGGCAAAGATCGACCGTCCGCGCGGCGCGGTCGCCTTCGAACATGTGCGCTTCTCCTATGAGGGCAGCGACCATCCCGTCATCCGCGATTTCTCTGCGCAGGCGCAGCCCGGGCAGAAGATCGCCATCGTCGGTCCCACCGGCGCCGGCAAGACCACGCTGGTCAACCTGCTGATGCGCTTTTACGAGCTCGACGGCGGCAAAATCCGCATCGACGGCGTGCCTGCTGACGAGATGCGGCGCGAGGACGTGCACGACCTGTTCTGCATGGTGCTGCAGGACACGTGGCTGTTCGAGGGCACCGTGCGCGAAAACCTGATCTACTGCACGCCGGGCGTTTCCGACGAGAAGATGCGCGCCGCCTGCCGCGCGGTCGGACTGGACCACTTCATCCGCACGCTGCCCAAGGGCTATGACACCGTGCTCAGCGATGCCGACAGCCTCTCGCAGGGCCAGCGGCAGCAGCTGACCATCGCCCGCGCCATGATCGCGGACAAGCCGATGCTCATACTCGACGAGGCGACCAGCTCCGTCGACACGCGCACCGAGCTGCAAATTCAGCGCGCCATGGACGAGCTGATGCGCGGGCGCACGTCGTTCGTCATCGCCCACCGCCTCTCGACGATCAAGAACGCCGACCTGATCCTCGTGCTCAAGGACGGCGACGTCATCGAGAGCGGCACGCACGAACAACTGCTGGCGAAGGGCGGGTTCTATGCGGACCTGTACAACAGCCAGTTTGAACCGGCGGCATAGCGGTCGCGAGCGGCGCTTCGCGGCGGCGTGCCGCAGACAGAAAGGGGAGGAAGGTCTTATGAAGAAGTCTTACATCACCATCGAGCGCGAATACGGCAGCGGCGGCACCAAGATCGGACGCGCCCTCTCGGAGGCGACCGGCGTGCCCTGCTATGGTCCCGAGATCCTCGACGAAGTCTCGCGCCGCTTCAATGTGAGCGTGGAAAAGATTCAGTCCTACGAGGAGACCGTCTCCAACAGTCTGCTGTACTCCATGTACGTGCTCGGTCAGGCGGCGGCGGGCAAGCAGGACATGCTCATGCGCGAGGGACACATCTTCGCCGCCGAGCAGCAGGTCATCCAGACCTACGCGCGCCAGGGCCACGCCATCTTCCTCGGGCACTGCGCATGCGAGGCGCTGCGCGATTTCCGCGGCGTGGTGCGCGTGTTCATCCGCTGCAGCGACGACGCCGCGCGCCAAGCGCGCATCGTCGAGGACTACGGCATCCCCGCGGAGCGCGCCGAGGCGACCCGCAAGCGCTTTGACAAGAAGCGCGCCAACTACTATTATGCCAACACTACCCGCCGCTGGGACGATCTTTCCAACTACGACATCGTGCTCGACAGCGGACGGCTCGGCATCGACGGCTGCGTCGCCGCGCTCAAGGGTTTGCTCGGCTAGCGGCCCTTCCCCTTCGAGTTGAAACGAGGTCCCGAATATGAAAGAAGCAAAATCCCCGAAAAAATCCCTGCTGTACTATTATGGCATCGTGCTGGCGGTATTGCTGCTGTTTAACCTGATCGTCTCGCCGATGCTGATGCAGCGCCAGGTGGTCGATACCGACTACGGAACCTTCATGCGCGCGATCAACGACAAGACCATCGCCGAAGTGCAGATGGACGACAGCGAGATCCTCTTCGTCAAGGAGGACGACCCCATCGTCTACCGCACCGCCGTGCTCGATGACCCAACGCTGACCGAACGCCTGTTCGATTCTGGCGCGGTGTTCTCCGGTACGATCGAGCAGACCATGAATCCGATTTTGAGCTTCCTGCTCACGTTCGTGCTGCCGGTCGTCATATTCGCCGCGCTGGGCCAGTACATGAGCAGAAAGCTCATCGAGCAGGCGGGCGGCAAGAACGCCATGAGCTTCGGCATGGGCAAGAGCAACGCCAAGATCTACGTGCAGTCGACCGCCGGCATCCGCTTCAGCGACGTCGCCGGCGAGGACGAGGCCAAGGAGAGCCTTGCCGAGATCGTCGATTACCTGCACAATCCCAAGAAGTACACCGACGTCGGCGCCTCGATGCCCAAGGGCGTGCTGCTCGTCGGCCCGCCCGGCACCGGCAAGACGATGCTCGCCAAGGCGGTCGCCGGCGAGTCGAACGTGCCGTTTTTCTCGATTTCCGGTTCGGAGTTCGTGGAGATGTTCGTCGGCATGGGCGCGTCCAAGGTGCGCGACCTGTTCAAGCAGGCGAAGGAGAAGGCGCCCTGCATCGTGTTCATCGACGAGATCGACGCCATCGGCAAGAAGCGCGACGGACAGATCGGCGGCAACGACGAGCGCGAGCAGACGCTCAACCAGCTGCTGACGGAGATGGACGGCTTCGAGAGCAACAACGGCGTCATCATCCTCGCCGCCACCAACCGCCCCGAATCGCTCGACCCGGCGCTGACCCGCCCGGGCCGCTTCGACCGGCGCGTGCCCGTGGAGCTGCCCGACCTCGCCGGCCACGAGGCGATACTGAAGGTCCACGCCAAGGACGTGCGCATGGGCGACGACGTTGACTTCAGGGCCATCGCGCGCGCCACGCCGGGCGCCTCCGGCGCGGAGCTCGCCAACATTATAAACGAGGCCGCCCTGCGCGCC
>CALVPU010000229.1 GCA_944353735.1 uncultured Eubacteriales bacterium
TGTCCTCAAACATGGATATACCCTCCTAATTGTGTTGCCCATACGATGCCTGTCTTTGATGCCGAGTCCTGTCATCGGTAGGGTTCCACCGGAGGGATACGGTTTCGAAGCTCTTATCGGGGCTGAAGGTATTATAGCACAGTTCGGGCAAATTGTACAGACCTTTCCGAGGCTTTCGAGAAATTTTTTTGTCAAAGCGGCGGCGTTTTTCGATCGCCCTGCGGCACAGGCGGTTCGCCCCTTTCCCCGCCGCCCGCGCTATGGCTTGCGCCTGCCGCGCAGCCTGCGGTATTCGCTCGGCGAACAGTGCCAGTAATTCAGGAAAGCGCGGTTGAAGTTCTGCGGCACGAGATAGCCCAGCTGGAGCGCAATCTCGCTCGTCCGCCGGCCGGCAAGCAGCATGTCCGCCGCGGCCTGCATCTTTGCGTCGACGATGTACTGCGTGAACGTCTGACCGGTTTCCTTCTTGAAGAGCTTGCTGAAATAGGTATAGCTCAGGTTCATCTGGTTGGCGACCAGCGCCATGTTGATCTCCTCGGAGAGATGCCTGTGCACGTAATCCTTCGCCCATGTCACCGGATCGGCGCAGTTTGCGGTATCCGCCGGTCGGTTCGCCGCGCTCTTGCGCCGCTCCTCCACGAGGGCGACCGCCTTCTGGATGGTCTCGCGCATCTCGTCGCGGCTCACCGGCTTGAGCAGAAAGTCGACCACGCCCAGCCGGATCGCCTGATGGGCGTAGGGAAAGGACGGATAGGCGGTGATGATCACGCTGCACAGCTGCGGATTGAGCTTGAGAATGCCGGCGATCAGGTCCAGACCGTTCATGCCCGCCATCTGAATGTCGGTCAGGAGGATGTCCACCGTGTGGCGCTGCGCATGCTCGAGCGCCTCCTCGCCGGAATGGACGGAGACGATCTCCATCTGGTGCGAAAAGGGCATGGCGCGCAGGCGGTTCTCCAACCCCAGACACGCCATTTCGTCGTCGTCAACGATCAGCAGATGCAGCCACACCGTCGTCACCTCCATTGATGCACAGTCTGAGCAGTACGCGCGTCCAACCGTCCTCCACGCGGATGGAAATGCCGGAGCCCCTGGCGTAGAGCAGGTCGATCCGCGCGGCGATGTTGGACAGCCCGACGCCGCGACCGCTGTGGATGGCGCCATGACCGTCCAGCAGACGCGGGATCGCGTCCGGATCGACCGGCTTGCCGTCGTTTTCGACGGCGAAGCAGAGGTCGCTTCCCTCGCGCCAGCCGCGCAGGCGGATGGTGAGCGGGCGCTGCGGGATCATGCCGTGCTGGATGGCGTTTTCGCACAGCGGCTGAAAGAGGAAGCGGATGATGCGCTCTCCGGCGTCGATCCCTTGCAGGTCCATCTCGAAGCAGATGCTCCCGCGCTTGCACATGTTCATCAGGCGGACGTAGTTGTTCGTGCTCTCCAGTTCCTCGCGCAGTATGGAATAGGCGTCGCTGTTGAGGTTGTAGCGCAGCAGCTTGCCCAGCAGCACGATGCCGTCGGAGAGGGTCTCCTTGTCGACGCCCATCTCCACCGACATCTGCAGCCAGTTGAGCGTATTGAACAGGAAGTGCGGGTTCATCTGATACTGCAGCGCCAGCTGGAGGATGCGCCGCTGCGCGCGCTCGTTGGCGATCTGCTGCTGCGCCTGCGCCTGCAGCCGTCCCAGCAGCACGTTGAACGCCCCGACCAGCTGGCTGATCTCGTCGTTGCGCAGTTTGGGAAAGGCGATGTCCATCTGTCCCGCCTTGGCGCGCTCGCCGATGACGACCGCCTCGTCCAGCCGCACCTGAATGGCGCGGAGATAGCGGCGGATCATCCAGAACAGAAAGGCGCTGCTGAGCAACAGGATCATCAGCTGCGGCAGCCCGTTGAGCCAGCCGCGGAAGAGAATTGCGCCGTAGTCCAGTTCCAGCAGCAGATCGGCGCCGAGGCCGTCCAGCGGACAGACCAGCAGCAGCCGGCGCCCGACGCGCTCGACGCGCTGTCCCGATTGCGCCGCATCGTAGTCCGGCAGCGCGCCGTCGCCCGTCTGCAGGATCGCGGCGCCGTCCCGCGCCACGTAGAGCGCGGCGTCGCCCGCGTTCATCCGCACCGGCGAAAACAGCTGCTCCGGCGACACGCCGCACTTGAGCGCGCCGATCCTGCGCGTGCCTTCCATGACCCAGCGGTAATAGGTGTAGGCGTCCATGTTGTCCTCGCTGCGCAGCACCGTGCTCTGCGGGTGCAGCGGCGCCAGCCCCACCCACGCCGAAGTGCTGCCGGAATCCTGAAAGGCCGCGAAGTCCGCCGCGTCCTCGATTCGGTCCATGTGCAGCGCGTACCAGAAGCTCTCCGGCATGCGGTCGTTCGCCGAGAAGAGGGTGATGCTGCCGTCCAGGTCCTTGAGATAGGTCGCCGCCGTGCTCAGCGTCGCGCGCACGTCGTATATCTGCAATATGACGCGCTCGTAATCGCTCATGTTGCCGTTGGACAGAAGGCGCTGGACGTCGGCGTCATAGGCGAGCATGTCCAGCAGATTCTCGACCAGCGAGGCGTTGGTGAGGACGCTGTTGCGCGTCACGCGCAGCAGGGACCAGCCGTCCTCGACGGTGCGCTCGTAGTGTTCGCGCACCGTCAGGCTGCACAGCCACGCCGCGAACAGCAAAAGCGGCAGGAGGATCGCCAGCACATACAGCTTCAGCGCGTTGCGCATCAACCCCGCTCGTCCCTTCACGCCCATGGCAAACCCTCCTTCCTGAGACGCGGCAAGCGCACCGAAGGAAAAACTCCTTCGGTGCGCGACCGCTGACAGCGCTTATTCGGCAAAGGTGTAGTCGGTGCCGAAGATGGCGTTGTACTCCGCGAGCTGAGACTGGCGGACTTCCTCGCCGCCCATGCTCAGGTATTCGGAGACGTAGGCGTCCCAATCGGTCTCGATGTCCTGCTCGCCCATGATGAACGCCAGCATGTTCGAGCTGAAGAACGTGGTCAGCTCGGCATAGTAGTCGTTGTACGCGTCGGTGAGGATCATGCAGAAGAGGCCCTCGCGCACGGGCTCCTCATAGCGCATGTTCGAGCCATCGACGAGGACATGCTTGCCCACTTCGCTGTCGTCGATCAGTTCATACTCCTGCGCCTGCCAGTCCTCATGGTAGAGCATCTTGTAGACTTCCATGTCCGTGGTCTCGTACTTGCCGGACTTGGACTTGCTGTCGTTCTGACCCCAGGTCCAGGTAGTGGTGTTGGTCTCCGGGTCCCACTCAAAGAACTCGCCCTCAACGCCATACTGGCAGGTGCGGAAGCCAAGGCCGCCCGCCTGGAAGTTGAGCAGCTTCACAGCCGCGGCGATCTCTTCTTCAGAGCAGAGGTAGCTGACGCCGATGACGGTGCTGAACGGCGCGGAATAGAGGTTGCCGCTCTGACCATCCTCGCCCACCGGCGGCAGGATGACCTGCACGTTGGCGTTCGGCTGGAGGTTCGCGAAGTCATAGCGCGTATAGGCGTTGCTGCCATGGCTCCACCACGCGGACCAAATGCCGACCTCGCCGCGGCACCACTTCGCCTGCATCTGGTCGTAGCCGCAGGTGAACATCTCGGGGTCGATCAGTCCTTCGGCGTAGATGTCGCGCAGGTAGCGCAGCGCATTGCGGTAGCTCTCGCTGATGGCGTTGGTGGTGATGGTGCCGTCGTCGTTGAGGAAGTAGTCCTCTTCAGACGAAGCGCCAAACGCGCCCATGAGGAAGGAAAGGAAGCTGTAGCCCGCGCCGCAGAGACCGTAGGTATCGTCCTCGCCGTTGCCGTCCGGGTCCTGCGTGGTGAAGGCGCGCATCACTTCGGTGAACTCGTCGAGCGTGGTCGGCGTCTCCAGCCCGAGGTTGTCCAGCCAGTCCTGACGGATGAAGACCACGTGGCTGCTGGGCACGTCCAGCAGCGAGGGCACGCCGAGCACTTCGCCCTCCATGGTCATGTAGCTCCAGTTGTCGCCGACGTAGGTCATCAGGTCGGGGCAGTTCTCCTCGCTGAGATAGGGAGACAGGTCTGCCCACGCGCCGTCGAGCGCGTAGTCGCGCCAGACGCTGTAGTCACACATGACGACGTCCGGCATGTCGCCGCCGGAAACGTACAGCGAAAGCTGCTGGGTGAAGTTGCCGCCGTCGCCCTGAATCAGATTGAAGTCGATGCCCAGATTGTCGATCATGTACTGTCTGGTCAGCTCGGTGGCCTCGTTCATCGGGCGGGACGACGCATAGAACACGTCCAGCGTCACCACGTCGCCGCTCTCCTCCGCCAGCGCCGCCGTCGCCGACACCAGCATGAAGGCCATCAGCAGCAGTGAAAGCAGTCTCTTCATAATAGATAGACCTCCTCTTTATTTTTTACACGGAATCCCGTGTAAAATTCGCAATTTCCCATTCCAACCTTGTCAGCCCTTCAGCGAGCCGACCATGACGCCCTTGACGAAGTAGCGCTGCACAAACGGATACACGCACAGGATCGGCAGCACCGACACGACGATCATGGCGTCCTTCAGCGTTTCCTGCGGAATCGAGCGTGCCGCATCGTCGTAGAGCATGGTGTCGAACATGCCGCTCTGCAGCACCTGCCGCAGCACGGTCTGCATCGGCCAGAGTTCGTTGTTCCGGATGTAGATCAGGCTCTTGAAATAGTCGTTCCAGTAGCCGACGGCATAGAACAGCGTCACCGTGGCGATCGCCGCGCCGGACAGCGGCAGCAGGATCTTGACCAGATAGCCCAGCAGCGTCTCGCCGTCGATCGACGCCGCTTCGTACAAGTCCTCGGGCACGCTCTGGAAGAAGTTGCGCAGCAGCACCATGTTGTAGGTGCTCACGCAGCCAGGCAGGATCAGCGCCCACAGGCTGTCGATCAGCCCCAGTTCGCTCACCACCAGATACGTCGGCACCAGGCCGCCGCTGAACAGCATCGTGAACACGAAAAACAGCGTAAACGCCTTGCGCCCGGGCAGCTTCTTCAGCGACAGCGCGAACGCGCCCATGATCGACAGCACCATGCTCAGCGCCGTGCCGCCCAGCGTGACGACGATCGTGTTGCGGTACGCCGTCGGGATCAGCGCGTTGCGGAACACCTGCTCGTAGGCGTCCCAGTGCAGGCCGTCCGGCCAGAGCACGAAGCCGTTCTTGACCAGATGCCCGATGGACGAAACCGAGCCGACGAGCACATACCAGAAGGGATACAGCGTTAAGATCAGCACCGCGACCATGATCACGGCGTTGACAACGTTGAACGCGTGATCCCAACCGGACTTGCGCATTTTCTGCGCTCCCTGCCGATTGACCATCACCAAATCCCCTCCCCGTCCGTGAGCATTCTGCAGACCTTGTTCGTGCCAACCACCAGCACCAGCCCGATGAGCGACTTCAGCATGCCCGAAGCCGTGGCGAGGCTGAAGTTGTTCGACGAGCCGAGGCCCACGCGGTAAATGTAATAGTCGATCGTCTCGCCGACATCGAGCGTCAGGTCCGTGATCAGCACAAAGATCTGGTCAAAGCTGACGTTCAGGATGTTGCCCACGGTGAGGATGAGCTGGATGGCGATGATGCCGCGAATCCCGGGCAGGGTCACGTGCCAGATGCGCGCGAACCGCCCCGCGCCATCGATGCGCGCCGCCTCGTAGAGCTGCTCGTCCACCGAGGAGATCGCCGCCATGTAGATGATCGCCGACCAGCCCATGCTCTTCCAGATGCCGGACACGACCACGATCGGTCGGAAATAGGCGCCGATGCCGATGTAGTTCTGCGCCGTGCCGCCGAGCGCCTCGATGATTGCCGGAATCGCGCCCGTGCTGGGCGACAGCAGCATGTAGACCATGCCGCCTGCCACCGACCAGGAAATGAAGTGCGGCAGATAGCTCACCGTCTGAACCAGCTTCTTAAACGGCGTGCAGGTGATCTCGTTGAGCAGCACCGCGAAGATGATCGGCAGCGGGAAGCCGACGAGCAGGTTCAGCGCGCTGATGACGATGGTGTTGCGAATCGACTGCAGAAACGCCGCCGAGGCGAACAGCCGCTCGAAGTTGTCCCATCCGACCCACGGACTGCCGCCGATGCCGCGAATGGCGCTGAACTTCTTGAAGGCGATCACCAATCCGCCCATCGGCAGGTAACAGAACACGAGGTACCATGCCACGACTGGAATCAGCAGCAGGTATGCCGGCCAATAGCGCGCCAGCCGCTGGCGCAGCGTTTCCTTAGACCTCAACTGTAAACCCGTCATACGCCAGCTTCACCCCTTCCGCCTGCGCAATCGCCTCGTACCAGTCGTGCGGCGGGCACCAGTGCGGCGACATGTGCGTCAGGTACATCTCGCAGCCCTCGGCAAGACAGCCGTTCTCCCGGAAGAAGGCGAGCATCTTCTTGTTGTTTTCCAGGCACATGTGACCGCCGTACTGCTCGTTGAGTCCGGTCGTGCCCTCCATGACGATCAGGTTGTAGCGAAAGCGCTTGAGGAGCTCGAGCATGTCGTCGTCGAACGTGCCGGTGTCCAGCGCGTACAGGATCGTCTTTCCGTCCTTCTTGATGACGTAGCTGTGTGAAAAGCCCTTCGGCCCGCCGTGATTGCCGCGCACGGGCGTCACCCGGTAGCCGCCTTCCGCCTCAACGGAAACGCCCTCGTGGATCTCCTCCATGCGCATGCGCAGCTGCTCGTCTCCGTCCACCGACGCAGCCAACGCCTTCATCGTATAGGCATTGCCGTAAACCGTCAGCATCGGAAGCGGCGTAAAGCGCGGTCCGCCACAGCTGAGTTTTTCCCGATAGGGAAGGGCGAGATTCGCCTCATCCGTTCGCCGCCAGAGCAGGTGCGGCAGATAGAGATGATCCTCGTGCGGATGCGTGACCAGCAGCGACGTCACGCCCGTCAGGTCCACGCCGAAGCGGGCAGCGTTGTCGAAACACGCCGGACCGACGTCCAGCAGCACGCGCTCGTCGATGACGGCACAGCTGTTGGCGCGCAGGTTCTTTCCACCGTGCCTGCGGGCATAGTCGCAGTGCGGACAGCGGCACCACAGGCCGGGATAACCTTCGCCCGCGCCCGTTCCAAGAAATGTAAGCTTCATCAAATCGCCTCCCCGAATCTCATTATAACAGCTCATTCAACAGAATTCAGTGTTATCGTTTGCATTTATGTATCAAAGTTTGTCGCCTGATATTCACGTTTCATCGCAATTCCCCCGCCAGCAGCAGCGAAGCGCCAGCGCCTCGCATGCGCGTCCTGGAGCGCCGCTTCTCCGCAAAGGGCACAAAAAAGCGCCTTCTCCGGCGAGGACAAAGGCGCTTGGACAAAAAAAACGGCGCGCCGGCATCCCGGCGCGCCATGCAGGCGCGATTCGGTGCAAAACCGGCAGCAATACACAGGGCGCGCGCATTTTCCAGCGCTTCCGTCCACCCTAGCGTGTTCGCGGCAACGACGGCGGACAGCGCGGTCGAAAAGCCGCAGCAAAGGCGGCGATGATTGCAGCGCACGTTCAAACCGCATCTTGGCAGAAGCCCGCAGGCACACGACGGCAGCGCGGCGGACCAAAACCCGCTCGCATGGAAAACACCGCGGGCACACTTCTGGCTCAAAGGCGGCGCTGTCGCTTGCCGGTTCGCTCCGGACCAGTCGCAACATAAAAAGCTGCCGCCGCATCCAAACGGCGCCGCAGAGCTTTCGCAGATGAACCGCTCGGCGGAACCGTCGGGACACAACGGCAGAAGATTCACTTCGTCAGATTCAGCATCAATGAAGCCGCGGCATGCGTCAGCCTTCCGGCGTCGCGGCATCCGCTTCCGGCGCAGGCTGAACCGGCGCTTCCGTTTTTTCCAACTTTGGCGCGGCGTGCTCCGCCGAACTCGCGGGTTTCTCTTCCCCCGGCGCGGCAGCTTCCGCCGGGCTCGCGGGCTTCTCCTCCCTCGGCGCGGCAGTTTCCGCCGACGGTTGGGAATCCGGCACGGTCAGCGTCACGCGGCGCTCTGCGAAAACCTCGACGGCGCCGCCCCCCGCCGCCGGCAGCGACATCAAGGCCGCCGCTTCGCCCTCGACCTTCACCGCCTCGAGCGCGCCTGCGCGCCCGCGCTTTCCTCCATCGCGGGCGGACCGCTCGCGCGGCAAAGCGGCCTGCGCTTCCGGAACAGCCTGCGCGCCTTCCTCCTGAGCGCGGCCCTTGCCGCGCCGGCGGCGCTTGTGGGGTTCCTTTTCCGCTGTGGGCAACGCCGCCTCGGCGGTCCGCCCATCCTCGCGCAGCTTCTCGAGAAACTGATCCGTGCTCAAGTTCTTGGGCGCCTTCTGGTGCGGATAGCGGCGGCGCTTCGACGTCTCCTCCGCTTCTTCCTCGGGCTGCGCGGCGGCCTTGCCTGCACCGCGGCGCTCCTGCGGCTTGCGCTGCTCGCGGATTGCCGCCGGATCGTCCGCGCCGGGACGGCGCACCTCGTCGATCGAATACTCCCGCACGTCGAACGTGTCGTCCGCCGTGCGAATGCGCACCTTCACGCGCTCGCGCACGCAGTTGATCTCGGCGATCACGCCCACGCCGTCGGGGGTGACGATATCCTTGCCGACCTTCGGCAGGCGCTTGAGCACCGATTCGTAGGCGTCCTGCTCGTACTTCAGGCAGCACATCAGCCTGCCGCACAGGCCGGAAATCTTCGTCGGGTTGAGCGAAAGGTTCTGCTCCTTCGCCATCTTGATGGATACGGGCTGGAAGTCGCCCAAAAACGCGCCGCAGCAGATCTGCCGCCCGCAGGAGCCGAGTCCGCCGAGCATCTTCGCCTCGTCGCGCACGCCGATCTGCCGAAGTTCAATGCGCATCTTGAACACGCCCGCCAGATCCTTGACCAGCTCGCGGAAATCCACGCGCCCGTTGGCGGTAAAGTAGAAGATGAGCTTGGAATTGTCAAACGTGTACTCCACGCTGACCAGCTTCATCTCCAGCTTGTGCTTGGCGGTCTTCTCCTGACAGATGCGCATCGCGTCGCGCTCGCGGCGCTCGTTGTTCTCCGCGCGGCGCACGTCCTCATCCGTGGCGATGCGCACGACCTTCCGCAGCGGCGCGACGATCTGCTCGTCGCTCACCGAGCGCGCGCCCGTGACGACCTCGCCGAACTCCATGCCCCGCGCCGTCTCGACGACCACGCTGTCGCCCGGTCGGGGCCAAATCTCGTTTGGGTCAAAATAATAGACCTTGCCCGCCTTCTTGAAGCGGACGCCAATGACCGTTGCCATGCGATTTCTCCCTTCCCAATGGGAATCTATCTACAAGCGCGCCCCGTCACAGCGACAGGAGCATCGCGCTGAGCACGTTGTCCCAGGACACATTCGATTCCAGCTCGCGCCGGGCGCGCATCACCGCGCGCAGCAGGCGCTGCCCGTCGAGCTTTGACCGCGCCAGCCGCGCCGCCTGATCGAGTTGAAACGGCTCCGCGCCGTTTTCCACCGCCATGCGGTCGCGCGCCCACAATTCCATCCAGTCCAGTGCGTCGCGCTCGCGGCCCTTTTCCACCGCCGCCGCAGACGCCGCTTCCGCCGCAGACGCGCGCCCCAGCGATTCCAGCGCATCGATGACGCGCTCGCGCAGCGCCAGCAGCGCCTCGTCGCCCGCCATCTCCCGCGCACGCCCCACCGAACCGCGCGCAGCGCCCGCCAGCAGCAGGGCGCGTTCCTTCTCCATGCCGCCGCGCTCCAGCGCCTCGGCGCACGCGCGCACGGGCAGCTCGTGAAAGCGCACGATGCGGCAGCGGGACACGATCGTCGGCAGCAGCGCGCCCGGCGACTCGGTCAGCAGCAGGAACATCGCGCTGTCCACCGGCTCCTCCAGCGACTTGAGCAGCGCGTTCTGCGCGCTGTCGTTCATGCGGTCAGCCTGTTCGATGATCGCGATGTGCCTGTCGCCCTCGTAAGGCTTGAGCGCCAGATAGTCGATCAGGCTGCGCACCGCATCCACGCGGATCGCGTTTTTCTCCGGTCGGATCACGCGCAGGTCCGGATGCAGCCCCGCCGCCGCCTGCTTGCACGCGGGGCACGCGCCGCAGGGCTTGTCCGCGCCCGTACACAGCATCGCGCGCGCGAACCAGTTTGCCGCCGTGCGCTTGCCCGTGCCCCTGCCGCCAGTCAGCAAAAGGGCATGAACAATGCGCCCGGCTTGCGCCGAACGCATCAGCTGTTGCAGTTTTTCATCTCGCGCAATCCAATCAAACTCATTCAATGCCTTCGAGGACCTCCGGCGATCAGATTTTGACGAACTGCTCCACGTTGAGAACGAAGATCGTCGCGCCGCCGACCATGACCTCGACCGGATAGGGGACGTAAACGCCCGTGGTGCCCGAGATCGGCGACGGGGACGTCGCGATCTGCTTGCGGCTCTTGCAAACGCGCTCGATGACCTTCATAGCGCCGTTGAACTTATCGTCCTCAACGCCGACCAGCAGCGTGGTATTGCCCGAGCGAAGAAAGCCACCGGTCGTTGCCAGCTTGGTGACGCCAAATCCCTCGCTCATGAGGTTGCTGATCAAGCGGGAGGCGTCCTCATCCTGAACAATCGCGATAATCAGTTTCATGGCAGTTTCTCCCTTCCTCTGGAATTTACACTCTTATTATACACGACTTCCCGCCAAGATGCAAGCTTTTTATTTCCGAACGAATAAAGAAAAACATCCTGCCAAATTGCGCCAGCCTCTTCCCGCCGGCACATCGCCGCCCGGCGTCCACAAACGAACCGGGCGAACCCGCCGCCGTCTGGCGGGGTTCGCCCGGAATCGAGTCGCGCGCTTTCCTCGCGCTCTACAGCAGGATGCAAATCATGCCGCCGCTGCCCTCGTTGATGATTTTCTGCAGCGATTCCTGAATCTTGCCGCGCACGTCCTCGGGCATGCGCGTGAGCTTGCCGCTGAGACCCTCGCGCACGAGCTCGTTCAGGGATTTTCCGAAGATCTCTGTCTGCCAGATGCCCGCGGAGTTGGATTCGAATTCGCTCAGCAGGTACTGCACCAGTTCTTCGGACTGCTTTTCGGTGCCCACGATGGGGCAGACCTCGGTCTGAATGTCCACGCGGATCATGTGCAGCGAAGGCGCGCTGGCGCGCAGGCGGACGCCGAAGCGCGAGCCCTGCTTCACCATCTCCGGCTCGCGCAGGACCAGTTCCTCCATCGACGGCGCGACCATGCCATAGCCCGTGGCGCGCACGCTCTCGAGGGCGTCCGACACGCGATCGTACTCGCGCTTGGCGCGCACCAGCTCCTTCGTCAGCTCGAACAGGTGCTCCTCGCCGTCGATCTCCTCGCCGCACGCTTCGCCGAGGATGCGGTAGAACAGACCGTCCTTCATCGTCAGGCGGTATTCCATCGTGCCGCGGTTGAGGTCGATCTCTCCGGGCAGCACCTCCTCGGCGTACTCGTTTGCCGCCAGCGCCGCGCGCAGCGCTTCGTGGTCGCGCACGCGGCGAATCGACTCCGCTGCCGCCGCGATAGTCCCGCCCACCGACTTGCCCAGCCAGTGATCGTCCGCCAGTGACGTCAGCCACGACGGCGCATGTACGCGGATCTCGCGAATCGGGAATTCGAACAGCACGCTCTCCAGCAGTTCGTTGACGCCGTCGAGCTGCATGCCCATCACGTCCACCGCGTGCACGGGCACGCCATGCTTCTCCGCCAGCGCCGCGCGCAGCCGCTGCGCGTCCGGCGAAGTCGGTTCCTTGCAATTGAGCACGATGATAAACGGCTTGCCCAACGCCTTGAGTTCGCGAATGACGCGCTCCTCCGCCTCGGCGTACGCCGAGCGCGGCATGTCGACGATGCTGCCGTCCGTCGTGACCACGACGCCGATCGTCGCGTGCTCGCAGATGACGCGGCGCGTGCCGATTTCCGCCGCCTCCTCAAATGGAATGTCGTGGTCGAACCACGGCGTGCGCACCATGCGCGCCTCTTCGCCCTCGCTCAGCCCCAGCACGCCGGGGATCAGATAGCCGACGCAATCCACCAGCCGTACCCGCGCCGACGCCGCGTCGCGCAGCACGACCTCCACCGCCTCGTTCGGCACGAATTTCGGCTGCGTGG
>CALVPU010000230.1 GCA_944353735.1 uncultured Eubacteriales bacterium
GGACGGCAGCCTGACCGGCTATGCCGGCGGCCTCGACCGCAAGCTGCGCCTGCTCGAGCTGGAAGGCGCGGATACCAGCGCGTTGTGGATTCCAGAGAAGCGTACGGCGCAGTGACATGAGACCGGAAAGCGCAAAGATCATTCTGTCAGCCTGGACGCGCAGCCGGCGAACGTCGCCGCAAAATCCCGCCTCGCCGCGCGCATGGCGCCGGATGCGGGCAACGGCGCGTCCAGGGTAGCGGACCATCGGGACCGCCGCTGCGCAAATTGGAAGCAAATGGCTCCGAAAAGCATGCAGAGCGCTGAGAGAGCGCGCAAGCCGGAGAATCAAACCTGCATTCAGGCGAACTGAATATGGACGCGAGCGCAGCTGGCGAGGCAAACAAAAATCGCCGCTGCCTTTTGCATTGGCAGGGCGATTCTGCAGGTTGGGTTTGCCGGCGCACAAAACCGTCCCCGCCGTTTTCTGGCGGAGACGGTTTTCCTTTGCGCGAAGTGACAAACGCGCTGCACAGGCGCGCGGCGGTGTCCGGCATGGCGCGCCGCAGGCGCCTGTCCGCACGCCGCCGTCCACTGCAGGCGGCGCCTATTTTTTGCCGAGCTCCATCCGCAGCCACTCGCAGCACATCTCGACCCAGTGCGCGACGTGCGGGTCGTTCGCCTTCTCATCGGGGTGCATCTCATTCGACAGCGCCGTGCCGTGCTTCCCATAGGGGAAGATGTGCATCTCGAACGGCACGCCGCAGGTCGCGAGCACGTCGGCGAGCGCGGTGGCATTGCGGGGATCGTCCTGGCCCGCGCACTGCCAGATGAAGAACGGCGGACACTGGAGGCGAATCCTGCGCTCAATGGCGTTTTTCGCCGCCTCCGCCTGCGCTGCGCGGTCGTAGTGCAGCAACCCCTGCGACATCGTCGCGCCGCTGCCGGCGCCGTAGCAGAGCACGGCGGCGTCCGGGCGGCTGGAACAGCGCTCCACCGGATCGGCGGCATCGGGGTCACCCGCATCGAACATCGTCGCGCAGTAGCCCGTGAGGAACGATCCCGCGGAGAAGCCCATCATGGCAATCTGGTCCGCCGGGGTGTTGAGGCGCTCGGCGTTCGCGCGCAGGTAACGGACGGCGCGAATGGCGTCGGCATTGGCGTCCTCGTGCGAATAGGGGCATACGCGATAGTCGAGCACGGCGACGTTAAAGCCCTCGTCGTAGAAGCGCTCGGCGACGATCGTGCCCTCGTAGCACGCCTTCCACATGAAGCCGCCGCCCGGACAGACGAGCACCATCGGTCGCGGCGCGCCTTCATGGATGCGCACGCCCACCGCCGGCTGCGGCTGATTGAAATCGGCTCGGAAGTGCGGCGCGCCGCCTTCGCCCCAGATGGGCTGAGGATTCGGATCAAAGGCGCGGAACTCCTTCTGCCAGAAGTCCCACATGGGCTTGTACTCGGTCATGAATTCCTGCCAGTACGCCTCGGGCAGCTCCCAGCCCTTGCGGATGGTAAACCACTTGGCGTCGTTGGTCTCGGGCCAGCCTGCAAATCTCGGGTTCATAGTCTTTCCCTCCTGTCGTCTGCGCGATGCGCGCAAGTCATGCCCTGTAGGGCGAAAGCCCCGACAGAGCGGGGCTTTCGCGATGGTCCATTGATTGGTTGGCTATTCCGCCTGCGCCGCCGCGCCCTGCGCCGCGAGATAGTCGGCGGCCTGCTGCAGGTAAGCATCGATGACCGTAGTCAGACCGGCGGCTTCCATCATCGCGATGTACTCGTCGATGCCGGTCGAAGGATCGACGAAGCCGAGGTTCAGCGGCTTGCCATACTCGTCGTAGACGCTCTGGATGGCGGCGAGCTCGTTTTGGTAGTTCGTCGTATCGAACGTAAATGCCTGCATGATATTGTTAATGCTGCGTTCATTCATGTCGTTCCAGATGTCGCGGTAGCCAGAGATGCAGTTCTCGGCGGCCGGCAGCGTCTGGTAGTCCCAATTGCGGAACGCGCTCCAGCAAATCCAGTTGCCGCCGTAGAGGCTGTTGCGCTCGCCAAAGGCGACGATGTTCTCGTTGACCGTTCCGTCCTCGTTCAGCTCGCCCGCGAGGTACCACTGCGCGTCCTCACCCTCGATGCCGCGCTGCACGAGGTAGTTCATCTCCTTGTCGTTGCGCAGGTAATCGACGACCTGAAGCACCAGTTCCGGATGCTGGCTCTGGGTGGGGATCGCCAGCATGCCGCCGGTCGCTGCGTAGCGGAGAATCTTGGCGTCGCCGGAAAGGTCGACCATCTCGAGATACGCGCCCGTGTTCTGCTTGAGGATATCCTGACCGGTCGTGTTGACCGTGCCGGAATTGTCCATCATGACGGCGATTCTGCCGTTGGTCATGTTCTCGCGGTTGGTATGAGTGTTGGAGAGGCTGTCGCGGGAAATCCAACCGTTCTGGTTCCAGCGGTAGACCGTCTCGACCGCCTCGCGGTATTCGTCGGTATAGAGATAGCAGAACGGGGTCGGCGCATCTTCCGTCAGCTCATACGCCATGCAAATCTGGCTCACATTGCCGTCGGACGCCCACTCGTTGGGCTCAAACATCAGAATATCGTACAGGTAATTATACATGGTGCCGAACAGCAGCGGGACAAGCTCGTCCTCGTTTTCCGCCACCGCCGCCATGTAGTTTTCCAGGGAAGGAATATCCGTCACCTCAGGCAAGCCGTACTTCTCGCGCAGGTCGCCGCGAATGCCGAGAACGCCCTGAATGTTCTCGATGTAGAGCTGCGGAACGGCGTAGATCTTGCCGTTGATGCGTGCCTGATCCCAGACTTCCGCCGGCGTATCCTCCCAAGTCAGCGGCGCATACTCCTTAAGCATCTCCTCGGTCAATTCCATATAGGCGTCCTTGTTTGCCAGCGTCGCATAGCCGGTGAAGTACGCGGCGAAAACGGCATCCATGCGCGTCTGCGAGGCAAACAGCAAGGGATACGTCGTGTTGACCTCGCCAAAGGGCACGTACTCGATCGTCATGTAGCAGTTGAGCTTTTCAATCAGCTTTTCATTGATCGCTCCGATGACGACCTTGTCGTCCTCCATCTCCTCGCCGAGGAAGTAGAAGATCAGTTCCGTCGGCTCGGCGCTGTCCGCGAGCGCCACCGACGCAGTTGGGATGAGCAGCACGGCGATGAGCAGCGCGCTCAGGAAACGGGTGAACTTCTTCATGGTGTTCCCTCCTGTCTGTATTGTTCGATTGCGCGCCATGCGCAAAAGAGCTCCAAGAATGAGGGCGCTCAGCCCTTGACCGCGCCGATCGTGATGCCCTTGACGAAGTACTTTTGCAGGAACGGGTAGAGGCAGACGATTGGTCCGGTGGCGATGACCGTCATGGCGAGCTTCAGGCTCTCGCTGGGGAAATCCATGCTGGAGATGTTCGAGCTCATGGCGGTCGTCGCGTTCTTCAGAAATTCCACGCTGTTGAGCAGGCGATAGAGGTAGTACTGCAGCGGGAAGAGCGTGTCGTCCTGCAGAAACAGCATGCCGGTGCGCCATTCGTTCCAGTAGTTCAGCGCCACGAACATGCCGATGCTCGCCAGCGCCGGCTTGACCAGCGGCAATACGATGCGGAAGAAGGTGTAGAATTCGCCCGCGCCGTCGATCTTCGCCGCCTCGATCAATGCCTTGGGAACGGTCTTCATGAAGTTCTTCATCAGGATGATGAAGTAGACATTGCACAGCTGCGTGAGGATCATCACCCAGTAGGTGTCCTTGAGGTGCAGGTAGTTCGTGATCAGCAGGTACCAGGGCACCAGACCGCCGCTGAACAGCATCGTGAAGAACACGAACATCGTAAAGAATCCGCGGCTCTTGAAGTCGTCGCGCTGCAGCGCATAGCCGCACAGCGACGTCATCAGCAGCGATAGGAAGGTGCCCAGCACGGTGGTCGACACCGTGATGCCGTAGGCGCGGAACACGCGGTCAGGATAGCGGAACGCCAGCTCGTACGCCTCCATGGAGAATTCGTGCGGCCACAGCGAATAACCGCGGGAGAAGATTTCGCTCTCAGCTGTGAACGACCCGATCACCACCAGCCAGAACGGCAGCAGGCAAAGGACGGTCACGAAGATGATAAACGCATAGGCGATGGCGTTGAACGCCTTGCGGTCGCGGGAAATCGCGACGCCGTTTCGATTTCGCTTCATTTGCGCACCTGCTTTCTGCCGCTCAGTACAGCGCGTTTTCGGGATTGATGCGGCGAATGATCAGGTTGGTGACGACCAGCGTGATGCAGCACAGCACCGACTGATACAGGCCGATCGCGGAGGACATGCCGAACTCGTAGGTGGTCAACAGCGAGCGGAACACGTAGGTGTCGATGACGTCCGTCGCGTTGTAGAGCAGGCCGTTCGTGCCCACCAACTGGTAGAACATGTCGAAGTTGCCGCGGAAGATATTGCCGATGGCGAGGATCAGCAGCACCACGAACGTCGGCTTGATGCCGGGCAGCGTGATATAGCGGATCTTCTGCCATTCGTTCGCGCCGTCGAGCGATGCGCTCTCGTAGATCTCCGAGCTGATGCCCATGATCGCCGCCAGATAGACGATGGAACCATATCCGATGTGCTTCCACGCACTCAGGAAGACGAATATGCCGGGCCAGTCGCTGGCATCGGTGTAGACGTCCCATTTCTCCATGCCCATCGAGGTCAGCACGTTGTTGATGAAGCCGAAGTCGTAGCTGAGCAGGTTGTAGGCGATGGCACCCACCACGACCCAGGAGATGAAGTTCGGCAGGAACATCGCGCCCTGCGTGATCTTCTTGAAGCGCGGCTTGGCGATTTCTGAAAGGAAGATCGCCGCCGTGATCTCCAGCACGTTCTGGGTGACGATGAACGCCGCGTTGTACAGCACCGTGTTTTTCGTCACCTGCCACGCCTTGCCGGACATGAAGAAGAAGCGGAAATTGTTCAGCCCGCACCACGGGCTGCCGAAAATGCCGTCGTTGAAGTTGTACGACTTGAACGCGATGACCGCGCCCGCCATGGGCACATAGCTGAACACGAGCAGATAGATGACCACCGGCAGGATCATCAGCAGCAGCGCGCGGTTGCGCCGGAAGTCATAGGAGAGGTTTTGAAACAGCCGCTTGACGCCCATCGTTTCTCACCGCCAGAATGAATTTTATGCTCCTATTTTAGCATTCATAGCAAAAAATGAGTACCCAACAAAATCTAGAAAATCCGCACATTTTCGCGCAATTCCCAAAAATTCGATTCTTTGTTCAAAATTCAACTGGGATTTATAGGCGGTTGAACATCGATTCGCTTGAAAAGTTAGCAGCCATGTGTTATGATAACCGTAAATGAAACCGATGAAAGAGGGACCGCGCCATGCCGAAACTTTTGATCGTCGACGACGAAGCGTGGGTGCGCGAGGGCATCGCGCAGATCCTGCGGCGCTCCGGCCTCGGCGCCTTCGACATCCTTCTCGCTGCGTCCGGACGCGAAGGACTGGCGCTGGCGGAAAGGGAGCGGCCGGAGATCATCATCAGCGACGTGCGCATGCCGCAGATGAACGGTCTGGACATGGCGCGCGCGCTGGTCGAGAAGCTGCCGGAATCGAAGTTCATATTCATCAGCGCCTATTCCGAGATCGACTATTATCGCGCGGCGATGAAGCTGCGCGCGGTGAGCTTCGTCGAAAAGCCCATCGTCCCTGAAGAATTGCTCACCGAGGTCGCGCGCGCCGTCGAACTGTACGCCGCCGAGCGGCGCTTTTCCACGGCGCCGCTGTCCGATGCCGAGCGCGAGGAGATCGCCTTCCTCAGCCTGCTGCACGGCGCGGTGGACAGCCTGCCCGACCCGCTGCGCGAACGGCTGCGCCCCGGGCGCCCCATCGCCGTATTCGTCGCCGGTCGCCTGCAACCGTTACCCCCCCCCCGCCAAAATTTTGGCGCTGCGGGACGCGCTGCTGCGCGCCATGGAACCGGAAAAGCCGCTGTGCCTGTGCGGCATGGACGGGCGCAACTGCGCGGCGCTGGTCGCCTGCGCGCCGCTGACGGACGCCCGACGCCAGTCGCTGGCGCAGGTGCTGCTCGCCGCCTTCCCCGGCGAGCGCCCGTTCGTCACGTGGGGCGAGGCGGACCGGCCCGACGCCGTGCCCCGGGCGCTCGAATCGGCGCTGGCACAGCAATCGCACGCCTTCTTCCACCCGCAGCCGCACTTCTACGCCCCTCGTGACGACGGCATCATTCACTCCGCGCCGAACATCTGCACGCCGGCGTTCGCCGCCGAGCTGGCGCGGCTGATCGAGCAGCGGCAGGTCGACCGCACGATCCGCTTCCTGCGCGAAGGTCTGCAGCGGCTGCGCGAACCTGCCGAGTGCTCGCCGGAGCATGCGCGCATGACCGTGCTGCGCATGGTCAACGCCGCCGCGAAATCGTTCGCGCGCGTGGGCTTGAAGGGCGCCGCCGCGACCGGCTGGGCGGAGGTCGCGGAACTTCCGTCGTTTGCGGCGCTGCTCGACTTTGCCGAGCGCGCGGTGCGCGCCTGGTTCGACGCGGCGCAATCGCTGGACGAGAGCGGGCGCTGCGTCTATCAGATCAAGTGCGAGATCGAGCGCGATTATGCCGACCCGAGCTTCTCCGTCGCGCGGCTGGCGGAGCGCGTCCACCTCTCGGAGAGCTATGCCGGCAACCTGTTCAAGCGGCGCACCGGCATGACCATCGGCGCCTACCTGAACGCCGTGCGCATGGAGCGCGCCAAGGAGCTGCTCAACGACCCCGCGAACAAGGTCGCCGAGGTCGGACAGCGCGTGGGCATCGAGAACACGGACTACTTTGCCCGCCGCTTCAAGCAGTACACCGGCAAGACGCCGTCGGAATACCGGAGGTGACCGCCATGCGCGCGCTGATCCGCTCGCTGCGCCGCGCCCTGCGCTTTCCACGGGGCGACCGGCGCCGCTTCATGGGCTATCTGATGCTGAGTCTGGCGCCGTTTCTCATCATTGCGCTGGGCATGAACCTGCACTTCGTGCAGCAGCGGCTGGAGGACAGCGCGCGCATCGTTCAGGGCGTCTCCCGCCAGGCGGACGGTCAGATCGACGCGCTGTACGACATGGCGGACGTGCTCGCCACCAACGTCCGCGTGCACACCAACCTGCAAAACGACGTGCTCTCCCGCTACAACCGTGACAACAGCTATCTGGCGCTCAACCGCAACTTCCTCAAGATTCAGGAACTGATCAACACCTACATGTTTTTCGAGGACTTCATGGACCTTCGCTTCTACCTGCCCGACGCGCTGGTGGTGCCCAACGGCACCTTTCTGTTGGACGTCGCCGCCATCGAGGCGGAGCCGTGGTACGAATCGTTCGTGGAGACGGGCAACATCCGCCGCTGGTATCTCGCAGACCGTGAACAGGGCTCGGGCGCGAACGACGTGTTCTGCACCGTCCGCCCCATTCAGGACCCGATGAACTACTCCGAGGTCATCGGCTACCTGCGCGTGGACATCTCGCTGAGCCGCATCCGCGAAATCGTCGACTTCAGCCGCATCATGGATGGCACCAGCTGCTTCCTCGTCGACGGCAGCGAAGGCGTGATCTGGCACGACGGGCCGATGGACGCGGCGACGCTCGAGTCCTTCGACTGGGCGGGCTGCACGGATGAGTACGCCGTCATCGCCGGACAGAAATACCTGCTCGCCGCCCACCCGGTCTCCACATCGACGATGACGCTGGTCTATCTGGTGCCGCAGATGAGCCTCGCGAAGGACATTTTGATGAACTGCACGCTGCAGATCGTACTGCTGCTGCTGGAAATCGCGCTGCTGACTGCGATCGCCGCCATGTTCGCCGGTTCGCTGCTGAGCAGCAAGAACAACCGCCTGCGGCTGCTCAACGAGCAGATCAATCCGCACTTTCTCTACAACACGCTGGACATGATCAACTGGCAGGCAATCAGCCGCAACCTGCCGGACATCTACCGCCCCATCCAATCGCTGTCGCGGTTTTACAAGATCAGCTTAAACCACGGCTCGGATTTCATCCGCGTCTGCGACGAAGTCGAGCACATGCGCCTGTACCTCGAACTGCAGAACATCCGCTTCAAGGACGGCATCACCTATCAGATCGAGGTCGACCCCGCCGTGCGCGAGTGCTTCATCCTCCACATGGTGCTGCAGCCAATCGTTGAAAACTCGGTCGTCCACGGCATCCGCGAAAAGGATTCGCTGACGGGAAACCTGCGCATCGCCATCGCCGGCGCGCACGGCGATCTGGAAATCACCATCGCCGACGACGGCGTCGGCATGGACGAGGCTGCCGCCGGACAGCTGCTGCGCGGCGATTCCAGCGTCGGCTACGGCCTGAGCAACATCCAGCAGCGCATCCGCCTCTATTTCGGCAAGCACTACGGTCTGACGATCCGCAGCGCGCCCGGCGTCGGCACGACGGTGCGCGTCGCGCTGCCGCGCATCCTCAAGGAACCCGCCTCGCGCGAGCTGTGACGCCCGCCTCGCCGAATACGCGCAGCCTGCGCCCTTGCTCAAAAAACGCGCCGGTTCAAGCCGCGCGGCAAACGCAATCCGCGCCGCCGCACAGACAGCGCCGCCGCGCACGAGCCGCACAGCCATGCGCGTTCGTCCCGCGCCGCCGCGCAATCCGCGCCTCCGCACACAAAAGCCGCCCGGTTCCCCGCATCGGAACCGGGCGGCTGCCGTCTGCCGCGCTTACAGGTTGTCGATTTCCTGCTGGGAGACAAGCTTCACGCCCTTCTCCGCCAGCTTTTTCACCGATTCGTCCTGCTCGGACAGGCGCAGGATGATCAGCGCGCGCTCGCCGGTGGCGCGCAGGAAGGAATAGAGGTATTCGACCGACACGCCGATGGCGTCGATCGTCTCCAGCAATGCGTTCAACCCCAGCGGCCTGTCCTCGACCTCGGCACAGATGACGTTGTTCACCCGCGCGGTAAAGCCGCTGGCGCGCAGCACGCGCAGCGCAGGATCCACCTGATTGTCGGCGACGATGATGCGCACGATGCCGAAATTCTGCGTGTCCGCGAGGGACAGCGCCATCAGGTCGATGCCGCTGGCACCGAGCAGATGCGTCAGCTCGCGCAACGTCCCCTGACGGTTTTCAAGGAATACGGAAATCTGTTTGATAAACATGGACGCCCTCTCCTTTCGATCACAGCTTGCGATGGTCGATGACGCGCTTGGCCTTGCCCTCGGAGCGCGGAATCGACTTCGGCGCGACGAGCTTGACGTTGGTGCTGATGCCGACGACGGACTTGATCTGGTCGGTGATGCGCTTGCGCACCTGCTCGATGTGCGACACGGTGTCGGAGAACATCTCGTCGGTCATCTCCACCTGCACCTCGAGCGTGTCGGAGGAATTGACGCGGTCAACGATGAGCATGTAGTGCGGGGCGACGCCCTCAACGCCGACGAGCACGGACTCGATCTGGCTGGGGAACACGTTCACGCCGCGGATGATGAGCATGTCGTCCGTGCGCCCGGTGATGCGCGTCATGCGCACCGTCGTGCGCCCGCAGGCGCAGGGCGCGGGATTGAGCGTGCAGATGTCGTGCGTGCGGTAGCGCAGCATCGGCATGCCCTCCTTGGTGATCGTGGTGAACACCAGTTCACCGGACTGACCGTAGGGCAGCTGTTCGCCGGTGGCGGGATTGATGATCTCGGCGATGACGTGGTCCTCGTTGATGTGCATGCCGTCCTTTTCGAGGCAGGCGAAGGACACGCCCGGGCCGCAGATCTCGGTCAATCCATAGATGTCGCAGGCGTCGATGCCCAGCAACTCCTCGATGTGGTAGCGCATCTCCTCCGTCCACGGCTCCGCGCCGAAGCAGCCCGCCTTGAGCTTGAGATCCTTTTTCGGGTCGATGCCCATCTCGCGGATCGTCTCGCCCAGATACGTCACATACGACGGCGTGCAGCAGATCATCGTCACGCCCAGTTCCTTCATCATCATGATCTGGCGCTGCGTGTTGCCGCTGGACATCGGCACGACCATGGCACCGATCCTGTCCGCGCCCTGATAGGCGCCAAATCCGCCCGTGAACAGGCCAAGCCCGTAGGAGACCTGCACGATGTCGTCGGGTCCGCAGCCCGCGGCGGTCAGCGTGCGCGCCATGACCTCGCTCCAGACGTCGAGGTCGCCGCGCGTGTAGCCGGAAACGATGGGGTGTCCCGTGGTACCCGAGGAGCCCTGAATGCGCACGATGTCGCGCTTCGGCACCGCCAGCAGTCCGAAGGGAAATTCGTCGCGCAGGTCGGTCTTTTCCATGAAGGGCAGGTACTTCAGGTCCTCGATGCTGCGGATGTCCTCGGGCTTGACGCCCTTGGCATCCATGCGTGCGCGATACATCGGCACGTTGTCATATTCATGGCGCACGGTCTTCACCAGCCGCTCGCTCTGCAGGTGTGCGCGCTCGTCGCGGCTCATGCACTCCATCGTCGGGTTCCAGATCTTGTGTTCGCGCTTGGTTTCGCTCATGGGTATCATTCCTCCATTGGTTCGTCAGCCTTCCACCTGAGATGCCACCAGATGCTCCGCGGAATAGCGCTTGCGGAGCTTGGGCTTTTCGATCTTGCCGGTGGGATTGCGCGGCACGTCCGCAAAGATGATGCGGCGCGGGCGCTTGTAGCGGGGAAGCTGCCTGCAGTATTCGTTGATGTCCGCCTCGGTGCAGTTTGCGCCGGGCTTGAGCTCGATGATCGCCGCGGCGATCTCGCCCAGCCGCGGATGCGGCAGGCCGATGACGGCGACATCCTTGATGGCGTCGTGACCGCGCAGGAAGTCCTCGATCTGTACCGGATAGAGGTTCTCGCCGCCGGTGATGATGACGTCCTTCTTGCGGTCCACCAGATAGATGAACCCGTCCGCATCCTGCATCGCCATGTCGCCGGTAAACAGCCAGCCGTCGCGGAGCACCTCGCGGGTCGCCTGCTCGTCCTTGTAGTAACAGGTCATCACGCCGGGACCCTTGACGGCGAGCTCGCCGACCTCGCCCTGACGGACATCGCCGCCCCGCTCGTCGACAATGCGCACCTGCCAGCCGTAGCCAGGCACGCCGATGGCGCCGACGTGGTCGATGTTCTCCACGCCCAGATGCACGCAGCCGGGCCCGATGGATTCGGACAGGCCGTAGTTCGTGTCGTACTGGTGGTTGGGGAAGCGCTTCTTCCAGCGGCGGATCAGGCTCTGCGGCACGGGCTGGGCGCCGATGTGCATCAGCCGCCACTGGTCAAGCGCGCAGCCGCGCAGGTCGATCTCGCCGCGGTCAATGGCGTCGAGGATGTCCTGCGCCCACGGCACCAGCAGCCACACGATCGTGCACTTCTCCTCGGCGATGGTGCGGATGATCGTTTCCGGGCGCACGCCCTTGAGCAGCACCGCGCGCGAGCCGGAAATCAGGCTGCCAAACCAGTGCATCTTCGCGCCGGTGTGGTACAGCGGCGGAATGCAGAGGAACACGTCCTCGTGCGTCTGACCGTGGTGCTTCTGCTCGACGATCGCGGCGTGCATGAGGCTTTCGTGGTTGTGCAAAATCGCCTTGGGAAAGCCGGTCGTGCCGGAGGAGAAGTAGATCGCCGCGTCGTCCTGATCGGTCAATTCGACCTTTGGCGCCACGCTGGACTGGTTTGCCGCCAGATGGTGATAGTTCTCCGCAAACGTCGGGCAGTTGTCGCCGATGTAGAACAGCAGCTTGACCTTGGGCATGCGGTCGACGACTTCCTCCACGCGCCCGATGAACTCCGGTCCGAACAGCAGCGCGTCGACGTCCGCGAGGTCGCAGCAATAGCGGATCTCCTCGGCGGCATAGCGGTAGTTCATCGGCACGACCAGCGAGCCGGTCATGAGGATGCCAAAGTACACCGGCAGCCAATCCAGACAGTTCATCATCAGGATGGCGACCTTGTGTCCGCGGCGAATGCCGCGGCTCATCAGCAGGTTGGCGCAGCGGTTCGCCTTTTCGTCGAACACGCTCCACGTGATCTCGCGGCGAAAGTCGGTCGCCGAGCCGGTCTCGATCAGTTCATACTCCTTCCACGTGACGCGGCGGATCTCCCGCACGTCGGGGTTGATCTCCACCAGCGCGACCTCGTCGCCATACTCCCGCGCGTTTCTCTCCAGCAGCTTTGTAATGGGCATTTTGCTTCCTCCCCCGTATGGAGGGCGGATACAACAAACCCGCCCTCCGCAGTATTTTGCAGAGGACGGGATTCCCCGCGGTACCACCTCATTTTGACGCCGTCTCACGGCGGCGCCCTCTTCGAGTACGCGGCACAGCGCCGTTATACTCCGTCGCGCTAACGGGCGAACCCGGCGCAGCCTACTGGGCAAAGCCGTTCGGTGCGCGGCTCCGGAATGTATTCAGCCGTTCATCCGCCGCTGCCTCGCACCGACCGGCAGCTCTCTGAGGCGACCCGAACGCCCTACTTCTTTCCCTCGCAGCCTTTTGAAGATTCCTCCCCGGAAGCGCGGCTTCCTTCAAGAAACCCTCAGTTTACTCAATTCTAACACCCCGTGCGCGCCGCGCCAAGTTAATTCTAAGTTGACTTGCGCGTCACGCCTCGGCGGGCACGAACGGCACCTGATTCGACCCGTCCTGCCACAGCCGCTCGATGCTGTAATACGCGCGCTCCTCGGGATGGAAGATGTGCACAATCACGCTCGTGTAGTCGAGCACGATCCAGCGCGATTCGCGCAGTCCCTCGCGGCGGCGCGGCGTCACGCCCTCCGCGGCGAGCTTGTCCTCAAGATCCTCCGCCAGCGAGCGCACGGAAATCGCGTTGCGGCCGCTGGCGATGAGAAAGTAATCGGTGATCGACGTCATGTGACCAACTTCCAGAATCTGAATGTCCAGCGCACCCTTTTCGTCGAGGATCTTCGCCATTCTGAGCACCAGTTCTCTCGTATCCATTCGACAACCTCCAAACACTTCAATTGGGGATTCAAGCGCTCAGCCCCTGAGCATCTCCGCCGTGCGCGGGTGCAAAACCCCGTGCCGGCTGCGCACGTAATCGCTGGTCATCTGCGCACAGTAGCGCGCCGCGGCGCGGATGTCCGTCTCCGCCAGCTCCCGCGCGCGGGCAAGGCCGTCGTACATCGCGCGGTTCGGCTCGATGACGTCGGCGACGTAGATCAGCGCCTCGAACGCGGTCATGTTCGCGCCGCCAAGCGTGTGCTTGCGAATCGCCGAGAGGATCTGCGGATCGCGCACGCCGAACTTCTGCCGCGCGACCACCATGCCCGCCGGCGCGTGCAGCACCTGACTCGTCGTCATCTCCAGCACGTCCGCGTCGGGCACGTTCGCCTGCACCAGCGCCCGCATCGCCTCGCAGGGCATCGACTTCGCGCAGTCGTGCAGCAACCCAGCCAGCCGCGCGCGCTGCGGATCGACGCCATAGCGGGGCGCCAGCCGCATCGCCGTTTCCGCCACGCCGAGCGAATGGCGCCAGCGCGCCGGCTTGAGCGTCTCGGAGAGCGCGCGGTCGATCTCCGCCCACGTCATCGCGCAGAGATACAGTCCCTTTCTGCGGATGTAATCCGCCACTGCGGGCGGCGTCAGCGCGTCGATGGGCGCGTTCGCTGCCACGCGGTTGCGGATCTCCGTCGAGGAGATGGCGGGACCGTCCACGTCCAGAAATTGAATCCTCGCCCCAAAGGCGCGCTCGAGCTGCGCCGCATGCGCATGCGACTGCGCCGAATCGCAGCCGGGGCGACCGACCGCCGCGAACGAACACAGCTGCGCGACGCGGTCAAAGCGGCGCCATGTCTCCAGCACGTCGACCGTGTCCGCGCCGATGATGTACACCCACTCCACGTCCGGCTGCGCGGCGGAGAGCTGCTCGAGCGTATCCACCGTGTAGGTCGTGCCGACCCGCGTGATCTCCAGATCCGAGGCAGACATCCAGTCCAGCGTTCCGACCGCCAGCTGCGCCATCGCCCAGCGGTCCGCCTTGTCCGCGCGGTGCTGCTTGTGGGGCGGGTCGCCCGCGGGCAGCAGCATCACGCCGTCCAGGCCGCACGCCCGGCAAACCGCGCGCGCCACCGCGATGTGACCGTTGTGCACGGGGTCGAGCGTGCCGCCCATGATGCCCATCCGCATCGGAACCACCTCCCTCTTCCCCTATTATACACGATTACCGCGCAAATGAAAAGCCCCCTGTGTGCAGTCACAGGGGCGGAAACGCACGCCACCGGAGCACTCGAGCGCTCAGCGGTCCACTTCTACGGCGCAGCGAGGCAGGTCAGAATTTCATCGCAGCGCGCGGCAAACCGGTCCGGCGCCATCCATCGGCAACGCACATGCGCGAAGCATGTGCGACAAGCGCGAAACTGTGAATCGGGTGCGGCAGCGCGCGCCATTTCCGTTTTTCCGCAAGCCCGAGTCGAACGGCTCAGGCGGTATTCCACGCGGCATCTTTCACAGATATGCTGTGCCCGACGCGGAAATTCGCACCTCACCGCAAATCCGCAGCGCGGCGATGC
>CALVPU010000231.1 GCA_944353735.1 uncultured Eubacteriales bacterium
CCTTCTTCGCCAGCAGCTGCTTCATGGAGGCCGGCAGGTGGGTGTTCAGCTCCTCGGCCGTCCACGGGCAGTTGAGCAGGAAGGTGCCGCCCTGCTTGAGCGCGGAGACCATGTCGTACTTGGTCACGTAGCTCGGGTTGTGGCAGGCGATGAAGTCCGCGGAGTCGATCAGGTAGGTCGACTTGATCGGCGTGTCGCCGAAGCGCAGATGGCTGACGGTGATGCCGCCGGACTTCTTGGAGTCGTAGGAGAAATACGCCTGCGCGTACTTGTCGGTGTGGTCGCCGATGATCTTGATGGAGTTCTTGTTCGCGCCGACGGTGCCGTCGGAGCCGAGGCCGTAGAACATGCAGGATACGGTGCCGGCGGGGGCGACGTCCAGCGTCTCGCCCAGCTCGAGCGAGGTGTGGGTGACGTCGTCGGTGATGCCGACGGTGAAGTGGTTCTTCGGCTCGTCCGCGTTCAGGGTGTCGAACACGGCCTTGACCATCGTCGGGTTGAACTCCTTCGAGCCCAGACCGTAGCGGCCGCCGACGACCTTGATGCCGGTCATGCCCGCCTCGAGCAGCGCGGAGCAGACGTCCAGATACAGCGGCTCGCCGAGGGAGCCGGACTCCTTCGTGCGGTCGAGCACGGCGATCTTCTTCGCCGTCGCCGGGATGGCGCTGAGGAAGTGCTTGATGGAGAACGGACGGTAGAGGTGCACCTTGATCAGGCCGACCTTCTCGCCCTTCTTGTTGAGGTAGTCGACGGTCTCCTCGATGGCGTCGCAGCCGGAGCCCATGCAGATGATGACGCGCTCGGCATCCGGCGCGCCGACGTAGTCGAACAGCCTGTAGTGCCGTCCGGTCAGCTCGCCGACCTGCTTCATGACTTCCTCGACGATGTCGGGAGTCGCCAGATAGTACTTGTTGGCGGCTTCACGGCCCTGGAAGTAGATGTCGGGGTTCTGCGCCGTGCCGCGCTGATGCGGATGATCCGGATTCAGACCGCCCTTGCGGAACTCGGCGACCTTGTCCCAGTCGACGAGGCCGGCGATCTCGGCGTAGTTGTCCTTGGGATCAATGGCGTCGATCTTCTGGATCTCGTGCGAGGTGCGGAAGCCGTCGAAGAAGTGGAGGAACGGCACGGAAGCCTTGATGGTGGACAGGTGCGCGATCAGCGCCATGTCGGTCGCTTCCTGCACGGAGTTGGAGGCGAGCATCGCGAATCCGGTCTGGCGGCAGGCCATGACGTCGGAGTGGTCGCCGAAGATGTTCAGCGCGTGGTACGCCAGCGCGCGCGCGGAGACGTGGAACACGCAGGGCATCAGCTCGCCGGAGATCTTGTACATGTTGGGGATCATCAGCAAAAGGCCCTGAGACGCGGTGAACGTGGTGGTCAGCGCGCCTGCGGCGAGGGAGCCGTGCACGGCGCCCGCAGCGCCGCCCTCGGACTGCATCTCGGTGATGCGGACCTTCTGACCGAAGAGGTTGGTGCGACCGTGCGCCGCCCACTCGTCGGCGACTTCGGCCATCGGGGAAGAAGGCGTGATCGGGTAGATCGCCGCCACGTCGCTGAAAGCATACGCGACATGGCTGACGGCGGTGTTGCCGTCAACGGTAAGTTTGATGCTCAATGGAAAGGACCTCCTTCTTGTCGTTCACTGCAATTGCCGCGATGGGCGGTTACACAATGAACCATCATCTTATATTATAAACATGTTTTGCGCCAAAGTCAACGCCCAACGGCGCGCGCCCGCGCCGTGACTGCGTTAATTTTCCTCAACCGGCGGTCGCGGGCGTCAGCGCACGAAGTTGACCTTGCCCTCGCCGACGGGGTGCGCTTCCTTGGTGACCGTGTTGTGCCCGACCACGATGGCGATCGAGAAGCGGTAGCCCTCGGGGAAGCCGAACTTCTCCGCGTAGTACGCGCCGCGCTCGGAGAGGAACACCTGCATCGGCAGCCCGACGATGACGCTGCCCAGTCCCATGCCCTGCGCCGCCAGCGCGATGTTCTCGCAGGCGATGCCGCAGTCGACGTCGACGAAGCGGTTGTCGCACGTTTCCGGGCGGGAGATGAAGATCACCGTGGGCGCACGGTAGAACAGCCGGTCCGGCGCCGGCGCGCCGCCGCCGTTCTTCGCCATGATCTGCGCGAAGTCGCGGCTGAATTCGTCGAGCAGTTCGCGGTTCTGCACCACCGAGAAGTGCCACATCTGGGTGTTGCGCGCCGTCGGGGCGGCGAGCGCGGCGCCGAGCAGCTGGTCGAGCTCGGCTTCGGTGAGCTGCACGTCGCTGAACCCGCGCGTGCTCCTGCGGTCGTGAATGGCCTTCAAAACTTCGTTCATAGCGATCCCTCCTGCAAATGTCGTGAATAGGTCTCTTCCAGTAGGGGCATGCAGTCGGTCAGGAAGCGCTCGACGTAGGCGCGGTCGAGGAACTGCGCCTTTTCGCCGGACGGGCGCATCGAGCGGTATTCTGCCGCCTTGTCCGCGCGCCAGCGGTCCAGTTCGTCGCGCGTGAGCAGCGGGTGGTCCGCCGGCACCTGTGCGCGCAGGACCATGTCGAACAGCGCCACGCCGCCGCAGTCGCGGTACAGTTCCGCATCGGTGCGCAGCGTGTCGGGATAGTAGCGACTGGCGTCGGTGCGACCATCCGGCAGCACGAACTGTGGCACCAGCCGCCGGTAACGCGGCACCCACTGACCGTCGGTGAGCACGTGCACGCCGTAGCCGATGTCGAACGGCTCGGCGCGCTCGCGCCAGTAGGCGAGCACCTCCTCCGGGTGGGGGGAGATCCAGTTGTTGAGGTGGACGGCGTTCTTGTGCGACTTGTCGTCGTGATCGCGCACGTGGATGGCGTCGGGCGAGAGCGCCCCGAGATAGAATTCCGGGCAGCGCAGGTATTGCGGATGTCCCTGCGCCCACCGCTGCGCGGCGATCAGGTGGACCATCGACAGCGCCATGGACATTCCCCTTTCGCGAAGAAGTATCTCATCTTTATTCTATCGGTCATGCCGGAAATTGTCAATATTGGACACAAAAAAACGAGCCGTCTGCAAACGGCTCGCATGGTGGGGTTAGTAGGGCTCGAACCTATGACCTCCACGATGTCAACGTGGCGCTCTAACCAACTGAGCTATAACCCCGCGAAACATCCACTATTATACACGAGACGGCGGGCGTTGTCAATAGCTTTCATGCGGAAAATTGTAAACTTTTGCGGTTCAACCGACGGTTGCACAGAGTGTCAAGCGCGCTTGCTGGATGTCGGGCGGCGCTTCTGCTATAATATTGCCATTGGCGGCCTGCCGGAGCGCGGCGCGCCGCACAGTTCGACTACAGGGGAGGAACGAAACGACATGGACCTTTCGACCAGAATCGTCCGGCTGCGGCGCGCGCGCGGCTGGTCGCAGGAGGAGTTGGCGCAGCGGTTGAACGTGTCGCGCCAGTCGGTCTCCAAGTGGGAATCGGGAAGCTCGACGCCGGACCTCGACCGCGTCGTGGCGATGTGCGCGCTGTTCGGGATCACGGCGGACGAGATGCTGCGCGCGGACGGCGCGCCGTGCACGGCGGAGAGCGGCGGCGCGGCATCTGAAAGCGGCGCGCCGCGCCCGGTGATGGATGGCAGCGCTTCCTCCGAGCGCAGCGCGATTTGCCCGGAGACGGACGGCGGCGCGGCCTCTGAAAACGGCGCGCCGCGCCCGGTGATGGATGGCGGCGCTTCTTCCGAGCGCAGCGCGATTTGCCCGGAAGCGGACGGCGGCGCCTTGTCTGCGGGCGGCGGCTGCGGGCAATCCCGCGCGGGCGGCGAAGCGGTCGCGGCGATCGGGCTGGACGAGGCGTACCGCTATGCGGCGACCTGCCAGTCGACCGCGCGGATGATCGCCCGCGGCGTGGCGGCGTGCATCTTCGCGCCGGCGCCGTTGTGCGTGCTCGACGGGCTGGGCGAACTGCTCGGCTCGGCGGTCGGCCTGCCGGTGATGCTGCTGCTGGTGGCGTACGCGGTGTGGCAGTTCATCGAGGCCGCCGCGCGCAAGAAGCCGTACGAGGCGCTGGAAAAGGGGCGCGCGGCGGTCGCGCCGGACGTCGTGCGGTGGGCGCGCGCGGCGCAGGCGCAGTTCCGCCCGCAGCTGGCGCGCGGACTGGCGGCGGGCGTCGCGCTGTGCGTGGCGAGCATCGTGCCGGTGGGCGTCTGCGACGGGCTGGCGGCAGCGAGCGCCACGACCGTCGGTGCGGAATTTCTCGAAAATGCCGGCGTGGCGGGCATGCTCGCGCTGGTGGCGGCGGGCGTCTGCCTGATCGTGCGCAGCGGCCTGCTGACGGACGGCTATAAAAAGCTGCTGCAGGCGCAGGACGCGCGTCCGGGCGGCAAATCTCGCTGAACATCTTGCGGGAAACGGCGAAATCTGCTACAATAGTGGGTAAGTTGCCGCGGCGCGCCGCTGTGGAACGCGCCGCGCATGGAAGTATTGGAAAGGATTGACCGCAAATGTCCAAGAAGAAAGCCCACCATCAGGACCGTTCCGCGCAGACCAAGTCCAGACTCGGCTATACGCCCAAGGAAAAGAAGATCATGATCTTCGGCTTTGCCGGTCTCGTCGTCGTCCTCGCGCTGATCATCTGGCTACCGGACTTCATCCGCTCGTTCGGCCTGCTCGACGTCAAGGACGGCGTCGTTCAGGGCGTGGAGGACAACTGGCTGATCTGCGACGTCGGCACTTCGAGCCGCAACGAGTATCGGAAGCTGGCGGAGATCGGCGATATCGACGGCTATGAACTGAGCCTGTCCGCGTCGGTGAGCGACGAAAACGTGCTCTATCACGACTATGCGCCCACCGGCGACGGTCCCGCGCAGACGCTGCGCTTCATGTCCGTCAGCGGCGAGGCCTCGGAGATGTTCGACACGCTCACCGAGCGGCAGTCGATGTTTATGAACGAGGTCACTTACCAGAGCGAGCCGGAGGAGCTGACCATCAACGGCCGCGATGCCTATGTGTTCCTCATCGAGGGCACGATGCAGGACTACGAGGCGGAAGCGGAAGCCGCGGCGGAGACCGACGCGGAGGCGGCGGATGCGTCCGGCGATGCGGCGACGGAAACCGCGCCGGAGGCGACGCCCGAGGCGGCGGATGCGTCCGGCGATGCCGAGTCCGAGACGACCGGGGATGCGGAGGACGATGCGGCTGCGGTCACCTACCTGCAGAACGCCTATCTCTACATTGACTCCGGCATCAGCGGGCACTCGGTGCTGGTCAACGCCTTCAACGAGGGCGCGGACGAGAGCGTGTTCGCCGACCACGACGCCATGATCGAACTGGTCGAGCGCGCCGCGCAGAGCGTGACGGTCGAGTGACCGCAGCCGCGTGGTGGCATGCCGCGGCGGGGTGGAGCGCCCCGCCGCGGCGCTTTTCTGTCCGCGGGGACGCCTGAAGGGGATTTCGACAATATTTAGGCAGTTTTTGAGAAGTGTTGCAACTTCACGGGAATGTGGCTATAATAAAGATAGAAATGTGATACCCGGGGTGATATTATGTCTATGTATCCTCTTATTCTGATCGCGGATGACGACCCGGTGGTGCATGAGTCGCTGGGCCTGTATCTTGAATCGGAGGGGTACGAGCACCAGAGCGCCTATGACGGACAGCAGGCGCTGGATATGGTGGAGAGCCTCCATCCCGACATGATGGTGCTGGACCTGATGATGCCGCGCGTGTCGGGCATCGACGTCTGCCGCCAGATCCGCCAGACCAGCTCGCTGCCGATCATCATGCTCACCGCCAAGGGCGAGGAGATCGACCGCATCCTCGGGCTGGAGCTGGGCGCGGACGACTATATCGTCAAGCCCTTCAGCCCGCGCGAGGTGCTGGCGCGCATCAAGGCGGTGCTGCGCCGCTTCGCTGAAAAGGCGGGCGATGCGGACAGCACGATCATCCGTCTGCCGCAGCTCGAGATCAGCCTGGAAAACTATCAGGTCAAGGCGGCGGGAAAGATCATTCCCTGCACGCCCAAGGAAGTCGAAATCCTGCACATGCTCACGAGCAACGTTGGGCAGGTCTTTTCGCGCGAACAGATCCTCTCGCGCGTGTGGGGCTACGACTATTTCGGCGATACCCGCACCGTCGACGCGCACATCAAGCGCATCCGCCAGAAGCTGCCGCAGGAAAATGTGCCCTGGGCGCTGAAGACGGTCTACGGCGTCGGCTACCGGTTTGAGGTCAACACATGAAAAAACAGAGCGTGCTGATTCAGCGCGCATTGCTCTTTACGGCGATCGTCGCCTTGGTGGCGGTCGCCGTCGGATTGCCCGTGTACCTGCTGGCGGACGCGCGCGCGTCGATGGAATCCGCGCGCGCCGGAGTTCTGTCCGGCGGACGCGCGCTGGCGGAGGCCGCGGCGATGGGCGCGGAGCAGTTGACCGGCGGGGCGGCGGTGTTCGCCCGGGCGGGCGGCAGCGCGTGGCTCTGCGACGACCTGGGTGCTGCGCGGCTGACCGGCGACACGCCCCTGCCCGAGGCGGCGGCGGAACCGATCGCCGGCGCGCTGACGGGTCTGGAATACCTGGGCAGCGCGCGCATCGGCGGCGCGGGCTGCGCGCTGGCGGCGATCCCGGTCTATGCCGGGGACGGCGCGGTGACGTCGGCGGTGGTGGCGGCGCTGCCCGTGGCTGGCGGCGCGGCGCTGGCGGCGCTGGCGGGACTGTTCGCCGCGCTGGCGGCGGGCGTGGGCGCGGCGGTCGTGCTCGCGCACAAGATGCTCATGCCGGTGGTCCGGCCCATCGCCCAGCTGCGCGACGTGGCGGCGGCGGTGGCGGACGGCAACTTCGACGCCCGCGGCGACGAGCGCCTGCCGGGCGAGCTCGGCGGGCTGGCGCGCGCGCTCAACAACGTGTCGACCCAGCTGGCGCACAACCTCTACGCGCTCATCCTCGAGCGCAACCGCCTGCGGCAGATGATCGACGGCCTCAGCGAGGGCATCGTCGCCATCGACGAGAGCGGTCACATCACCCACCTCAACCCGGCGCTGGAACGGATGTT
>CALVPU010000232.1 GCA_944353735.1 uncultured Eubacteriales bacterium
GGCCTGATGGACCTGTTCGCCACCTACTCCGGCAACGACAGCCTGACCAACGCGAACAACCGCCGCACCTGGTACGGCCACGTGCTGTTCGCCCCGTCGACCGCCGGCGAGTATGAGCGCACGAAGCGCTACGACCTGTTCTACCAGCCCGACGAGCCGATCACGCTCGAGCAGGTCTTTGAGATGACCCGTTCCCGCTACGAGGGCACGGAGTTCTGCCCGGAGACCACCGGTCGCATCGACCAGCGCGTCATCGCCACCGAGCGTCAGGTCAACGTCGGCGCGATTCAGATCTACGATGATCTGCCCGCTGCGATGTCCTGCGTCACGTGGACCTGCCTCGCCAACGCGGAGCACTCGGTCTACCTGCCGCTGTCGAACCTGATCACCGACGTCGCCGAGTCCTACCGGTACTCGCCCGAGGAGGTCGGCTACAATCCCGACATCCCGCACGTCAGCTTCAAGCGCCTCTGTGCGCTGAGCGAGCAGGATCGCTATCACTACGGCACCGGCGTGCGCAATTACTGGTACGGCGTCGAGCAGGATCTGATCGCGACCTATCCGGAGGTGCTGGCGGAGACGCTGGCGCTGTACGAGTCCGATCCGGAAGCGGCGGCGGAGTCCATCACTGCGTACACGATCGAGCTGCAGGAGAAGGCGCTCGCGGACGCGAATCAGATGTACGACGAGCTGACCTGGTACATGATCGCCAACACCAACACGCTGCGCTACGATGTCACCAACGGCGACATCGAGGAGTGGGAGCCCTTCGTTCCCTCCCTTGCCCAGACGGTGGACACGAGCGAGGACGCGGCGGCCTGATCTGCCAAATCGTTTCGAGCAAAGCGCCCCCGGCGGAGAAATCCGCCGGGGGCGTTCGTCCATTGACAAGGGCGCAAACACAAAAATCGCGCCGATAGATGTGAACTCGCCGACGGTTTTGCGCTATTTGCCGGCTGTGCCTGTCGTCCGCGGTCGCTCGCGCTCAGGTTGGAGAAATCCGCCGGGGGCGTTTTTGCGCCGTTCACGGCATTTGCGCCGGCGAACGCAAAAAAATCCCCGCCGCTGGGCGGGGAAGGAGCTGTGCTCAGGCGATGGGGCGCGACGAGTTCAGCTTCGGCGGCTCGCCGACCGGCTGCGGCTCCGGCTGCGCCGAGATGAGAATGGGCTTTGCGCCGTGCAGCACCGCGTCCTCGGTGATGATGCACTTCTTGATGCCCTCGAGCGACGGCAGTTCGTACATCGTGTCGGTCATGACGCCCTCGATGATGGCGCGCAGGCCGCGCGCGCCGCTCTTGCGCTTGAGCGCCTGCTGGGCGATGGCGCGCAGTGCGCCATCGGTGAACTCCAGCTCGACGTTGTCGAAGCTCAGCAGCTTGGAGTACTGGCGCACGAGCGCGTTTTTCGGCTCGGTGAGGATGCGCATCAGCGCCTCCTCGTCCAGCGAATTGAGCGTCACCACCACGGGCAGGCGCCCGACGAACTCGGGAATCAAGCCGAACTTGAGCAGGTCTTCCGGGCGCACCTGCGACATCAGCTCCGCGTCGGTGCGCTCTGCCTTGCCGCGGACCTCGGCGCCGAAGCCCATCGTCTTCTTGCCGATGCGGTTTTCAACGATCTTGTCGATGCCGTCGAAGGCGCCGCCGCAGATGAAGAGGATGTTGGTGGTGTCGATCTGAATGAATTCCTGATGCGGGTGCTTGCGCCCACCCTGCGGCGGCACGGAAGCGACGGTGCCCTCGAGGATCTTCAGCAGCGCCTGCTGCACGCCCTCGCCGCTGACATCGCGGGTGATGGACGGGTTCTCGCTCTTGCGGGCGATCTTGTCGATCTCGTCGATGTAGATGATGCCGCGCTGGGCGAGCTCGACGTCGTAGTCGGCGTTCTGGATCAGACGCAGCAGGATGTTCTCCACGTCCTCGCCGACATATCCGGCCTCGGTCAGGCTGGTGGCGTCGCCGATGGCGAAGGGCACGTTGAGGATCTTCGCCAGCGTCTGCGCCAGATAGGTCTTGCCGCAGCCCGTCGGTCCGAGCATGACGATGTTGGACTTCTGCAGTTCAACGTCGTTCTTCTTGCCGTTCATGAAGCGGATGCGCTTGTAGTGGTTGTACACGGCGACGGACAGCGCCTTCTTGGCGGCTTCCTGCCCGACGACGTACTGGTCGAGCACTTCCTTGATCTCCTGCGGCTTCTTGATCTCGATCTCGCCGTGCGCGCCGACGCTCTCGACGTCGTCGGACACGATTTCCTGACAGATCAGCACGCATTCGTTGCAGATATAGGCGTTTGGACCGGCGACCATGCGGCGGACCTGATCCTGCGTCTTGCCGCAGAACGAGCAGCGGATCTTGCCGCCATCCTTGTTATTTGCCATTGATTATCTCCTCGGAGCGATGATTTCGTCGATGATGCCGTAGCTGCGCGCCTGTTCGGCGGTCATGTAGTAGTCGCGCTCGACGTCCTTTTCGATCGCCTTGAGCGGCTTGCCGGTATTCTGGGCGAGCAGCTCGTTCATCGTCTTCTTGATGCGCAGGATCTGCTCGGCCTGAATCTGAATGTCCGTCGCCTGACCCTTGGCGCCGCCGAGCGGCTGATGGATCATGATCTCGGCGTGCGGCAGCGCCTTGCGCTTGCCCTTGGCGCCCGCCGCGAGCAGGAATGCGCCCATGGACGCAGCCAGACCGATGCACAGCGTGGAGACCTCGCACTTGAGGTAGCGCATCGTGTCGTAGATCGCCATGCCGGCGGACACGGAGCCGCCGGGACTGTTGATGTAGAGCATGATGTCGGCGTCCGGGTCCTCCATCTCGAGGAAGAGCATCTGCGCCACGACGACGTTGGCGACGTCGTCGTCGATCTCGCCGCCCAGAAAGATGATGCGGTCCTTCAGCAGGCGGGAGTAGATGTCGTAGGACCGCTCGCCGCGGTTGGTCTGTTCGATGACATAGGGCACCAGATTCATGGTCACACCTCCTGTAAAAGAGCTTCCATTTTCATAGAGTATGCGCCGGCGGCGCGAAGATATGCCGCCAAATGCAAATCCCGCACCCGCAGGTTCGCGCGCTGCGGATGCGGGGCTTGTCCACTGCGGGGGAAAGGGGCGGGCGCGCTTATTCGGCGTTCGCCTTGAGGAAGTCCACGGTCTTTTTCAGCGACGCCATTTCGGCGAAGCGCTTGACGCCGTCCTCGCCGATGGCCTTGCGCAGGTCCTCGGGCTTCTGACCGCTGCGCTTGGCGTAGTCGGCGATCTCCGCGTCGACCTCCTCGTCCGTGGCGGCGATGTTCTCCGCCTTCATGACGGCTTCGAGCACGAGGTTCTTGCGCACGCGCTCCTC
>CALVPU010000233.1 GCA_944353735.1 uncultured Eubacteriales bacterium
GGTCCAGCGCGCAGGCGACGTAGGGCGCGTACGCCTCGTCCACCGTCACGCCTTCCTCGTCGAGCACGTTGGCGGCCTTGTCGGGGGCGTCGGCGTTGATGTAGCTCATCGCCAGCTCGTCCATGTCCGCCAGCTTGACCGCCGCGACCACGGCGTCCGCCAGCGTCAGCGCATCGGCCTCAATCGCCGGCTCGCCCAGCGCCTCGAGGGCGTCGTTGAACGCCTCGACCGTCACTTCGCCGTCGAAGGAGACGCCGTAGTACGCGCTCAGGTACTCCGCCGGACGCTCCTCCGCCAGCGCCGCGCAGGACATGAGCATCGCCAGCGCGAGCGCCATCGCAAGGACCTTCAGGACTCTCTTCATGTAAAATTGCCTCCCTGTGTCGTTTCTTGCGCGTCCGGACTTCCCGGACCTTCTCCTATTATGCGCTTTTTCCGCACATCCGGCAAGCGATTCGGGCTTAATTTTCAATTAAATTCATACGATTTCGGAAAAACTCAAGGAAACGTTCGGGTTTTTATGGCGAAAACATCGTTTCCAAATCGTTCATAAATTGCGGGATGTTTGTTCATTGACTTTGCCTGACGTTTGAAATATAATAAGCATGTCCGCAGGGAACAATGACGATGCGGACGCAATCCGGAACGAACGTCCTCCGCGCGGAGGGCTGGAAGAAAGGGCTGTGAATTATGAACGAACGCAGAAATGAAAGGGCAGGCAGGCGCAGCGGCCTGCTGATCGCGCTGTCGCTTCTGATGGCGGCGATCATGGTTCTGGTCGGCGGCATGCTGGGCGGACTGTACGGCGATTCGCCGCTGGCGTACGCCGAGACGGCGGCTGAGGCGACGGAACCCGCCTCCGATCCGAGCCCGGCGATCTACGTGGCGCAGAAGAATGCAAACTCGGTCGTGGGCATCCTCACGAACACCGAGGTCTGGGACCGCACGACCAACGAGGTGACGGCACAGACGCTCGCGCAGGGCTCCGGCGTGGTCATCGCCGAGGGCGGCTATGTGGTGACGAATCATCACGTCATCGAGGACGGCACGGCCTATCAGGTGCTGATGCCGTCGGGCGACAAGGTGGACGCGGAGCTGGTGGGCTATGATTCCTCCACCGACCTCGCGGTGCTGAAGGTCGACGACGAGTACGCCGACCAGCTGACGCCGGTGTCGGTGGGCAGCATCGACGACCTGCAGGTCGGCGCCACGGTCGTGGCGATCGGCAATCCGGGCGGCGAAGTGCTGGCGAACACGGTCACGCAGGGCGTGGTTTCCGCGCTGGAGCGCAACAACGTCCACGCGAGCAACACCAGCCGCCGCATCAACTACATCCAGCACGATGCGGCGATCAACTCCGGCAACTCCGGCGGCGGCCTGTTCAACTACAAGGGCGAGCTGATCGGCATCAACACGCTCAAGTACGGCGGCAGCGCCTACTCCACCGTGACGTTTGAGGGCCTCGGCTTTGCGATTCCGGTGGACACCGTTGTGGACATCGCCACGCAGCTGATCGAGAACGGCGTCGTCGCCCGTCCGGGCCTGGGCATCACCGCCTCCGACTGGGTCGGCCCCGATGAGCCGCTCGCCAACGACCCGCCCGCCAGCGTCGTGGTGCGCACCGTGAACGAGGGCGGCGCTGCGGAAGCCGCGGGCATCGAGCAGTACGACTTCATCTATGAGGTCGACGGGCAGCGCGTGACGTCGATGCTCGACCTGACGAGCATCCTCGACGACCACGAGATCGGCGATACCGTTTCCATCACCGTCGTGCGCTACAACGACGTCGGCATGTACCAGAGCATGGGCAACAGCATCTTCGGCTATGGCTACGGCTATGGCAGCAACAACACCTCCGGCGAGCTGATGGCGGGCGGCGGCTACGACGAGATCACCGTCGACGTCACGCTGGAGAGCATCGAGGCCAACTAAATCGACCCAAACGCCCGGGCGGAGCGCATCCGCCCACCCCTCCATCTTCATCCTTTACCGGTGCGGCGCAAACCGCGCCGGGTTTTCTTTTGCCGGCGCGGCAATGTCGCATTTTCGTCACTTGTTCGTCATGGGAAGCGTGTATATTTGGCTGTGCAGGAAGTGGTATACTGATGATGAATAGCTGTCGCGACGCAGGATGCGCCGCGGATCGGGCAATGTGTGTCGCAACGGGAGGGGGACTCCTTTCACAATCCGTATCCTGAAACAACGGAGGTGCGCATGGAATTTCTGCAAACGCTGCTCGGCTCCGCCTCGTCGGACCTTTCGAGCCTGCTCATCTACGTGATCATCGTGGCGGTGTTCATCGTCGGACTGGCGCTGTGCATCGCGCCGGTGGTCGGCACGCGCGGGCGGCTGCGCGCCGCCATCCGCAGCATCAAGGCGGGGGAGCGCGCCAAGCGCTCGTGGCAGGAGGACGGCTTCCTCGGCAAGGGCGCGCTGATGGCGCACTGGAGCGCGTATCTGAACAACCTCTTCTTTGCCGACGGCGAATACCACAACGCCAGCAACGTCGAGGACTTCATCAACGAGGAGACCGTCATCTACGGTCCCGGGCGCGCCGCCTTTGCCGACGCGGTGCCGAGCCTGCTGGTGTCGCTGGGCTTTCTCGGCACGCTGATCGGCCTGGCGCAGGGACTCGCCGGCTTCAACATGGCGGACGCCGACGCCGCGCAGCAGTCGATCATGGTGCTGATTCCCGGCATGCGCTATGCGTTCGTGACGTCGATCTTCGGCGTGGTGGGGTCGATCCTGTTTACGCTCATCACCCGCGCGGTCTACGGCTCCACCGAGCACACGCTGCGGTCGTTCTACGGCGCCATGAGCCGCTATGCCGGCGTGCTCAGCGTCGATCCGCTGACGCAGGTCGCCATCTACCAGCAGGAGCAGACGGCGCTGATTCAGACCATGGCGAAGGACTTGAACGGCGCCTTCACCGAGAACATCACCCGCGCCATTCGCGATGCCGTCGAGCCGATGAACCAGAGCCTGAAGAACTTCATGACCGTCACCAGCAAGGACCAGCTGCGCTTCCTCGACGCGGTGGTGATGCGCTTCGTCGACCGCATGGACGAAGTCGTTGGCGGTCAGCTGAAGAATTTCGGCAGGATGCTCGACCAGACCAACCGCGTCCAGCAGGACGCCTTCGCCTCCATTCGCGCCGGCATGGCGGATTCCGAGGCGGCGGTGCGCGACCTGCGCGGCGTGCAGCACATCGCGCAGGACATGGCGAAGTCGCTGGGCGGCTATCTGGACGACCTGCGCGCCGCGCAGCGCGAATCGCAGGACACCGTGCGCAGCCTCGCGGGCGCCGCCGAGCAGATGGACCTGGTTGCGCGCCAGCAGTCGAATTACTTAAAGACCGTCAGCGCCATGCACGCCGAGGTCACCCGCTCCGTCGACGCCATGACCGCCGCGGTGGACGCCTACGCCAAGCGCTTTGCGGAGGACAACGCCGCCGCCGCACAGGCGATGCAGAAGGCCGCCGGCGACCTGCGCGAGGCGGGCGCGCGCATCGAGGGCGTGCAGCACAGCGCCGCCAAGGCGCTCGACGACGAACTCAAGACCACGCTCGAAGCGTATCGCGAATACGTCAACCAGTTCACGCAGCGCGTGGACTATCTGGCGACGTCCATTTCCGATTCGCTGAGCAAGATGCCGCGCGCCGTCGGCGAGACGTCGGAGCAGTTCCTCGACCAGATGGATCGCCTGACGCAGGCGCTGGATCAGGCGCAGCGCGGGCTCAACGACGCCGTGGACCGGCTCTACGCGCGCCTGTAAGCGGGAAACGCGGCGGGAGCACAACCGCTCTGGCGACGGCGCCAGCAAGCGGAAAGCGGCGGATGCGGCGCTTGCGCTGAACGACGCGCAGCGGATTCTACGCGCGCCTGTAAGTGGGAAACGGCGGACGGGGGCTTTATGCTTTAGCCGCGCCGGTTGTCCGGCGCAGGGCGTCCGCAAGACCGACTGAAGGCGTTTGGCGACCGCGGGTGCGGCGTCCGGTGCGGAGTGCCGGCAAGACCGATTCTGCTGCGGGCATTGCGGGCTTCGGCGCGATCGCGTCCGGCGCCGCGCGCACCCGCAAGCCCAATCGGAGAGATGAAACGCGCCCGCGCAGGCGGGCGGCACGGCGCGAAGACGCGCCCCCTTGCGCGAAGGGAGGGAATCCATGCGCAGCTATCGCTCAAGACGTGCCCGGCGCGCCGGGCGCAACGACGGCAGCTTCTGGCTGAGCTTTTCGGACCTGATGAGCTCGCTGCTGCTGATCATCATACTGATCCTGTTCTACATCATGTACCAGTACTTTGAGATGTACGAGATCAACATGGCGGAGATCGCCCGCCAGCAGTATGACCTCGACGAGGCGAACGCCAGCCTCGAGGCGGAGCGCACGCGGCTGAGCGAGGCGGAGGAGCAGATGCTCGCCCAGCAGATCCGCCTGAACGCTGCCGAGGATGAGCTGGCGGACGCCGAGGAAGTGCTCGCCCAGCAGCGGGCGGACCTCGAGGCGGCGCAGGCGCTGCTGGCGCAGAGCGAGGAGGAGATCGCCCAGCAGCAGACGCAGCTGTCGACGCTGTCCGATCAGCTCAGCGCCCAGCAGGCGACGCTCGATGCCCAGCAGGTGCAGATCGAGCAGCTCGTCGGCGTGCGCACGCAGATTATCAGCGCCCTCAGCGGCGCGCTGCGCACGGCGAACATCTCCGCGCAGGTCGATCCCGCCAGCGGCGCCATCGCGCTGGAATCCGACGTGCTGTTCGCCACGGGCGAGTACGCGCTGACCGCGCAGGGCCGCGCATGGATCGACGATTTCCTGCCGGTGTATCTGGACGTGCTGCTCTCGGACGAGTACCGCGGCTACGTCGCCGAGATCATCATCGAGGGCCACACCGACTCGGTGGGCAGCTATCTGTCCAACCTCGAGCTGTCCCAGCAGCGCGCCGCAGCGGTGGCGAGCTACGTGCTCGGCGACGATTATTCGGTCATCACCGCCGACCAGCGGCAGGCGCTGCGCCAGCTGGTCACGGCGAACGGGCGCTCGTTCAGCGACCTCGTGCTCGACGCGAACGGCAACGAGGACCGCGCCGCCTCGCGCCGCGTGGTGTTCAAGTTCCGCCTGACCGACGAGGAGATGATCGCCCAGCTGCAGCAGATTCTCGAGGAGGGCGGCGCGCAGGACGCGGCGCAGACGGCGTCCGGCGATGCGCAGGACGCGCAGACACAGAGCGGGACCGCGGCGTTTGAAGCCGCGCCCGATTCCGGAACAGGAGATTAAACGTGGTATACATTCGACGAATGATCTGGTTCATCGCCTCGCGGTTGGCGCTGCTGTGCGCGCTGCTGGGCATGCTGGTATGCGGCTTCTTTATGTGCCTCGATCTGGGCAACGTCTACATCGTGCTCGACGAGGGGCTGGAAAAGCGCGTGGAGGTCATCCTCACGCGCGAGGACGCCGAGAGCCTGAACAAGTACTTCCACTACGACTTCCTCAATGCCGATCCCGCGCTGATCAGCGCCTTCGACGGCACGTCCGTGTACGACGACTACACGATCTCGGACTTTGAATACGAATTGACGATCGAGAGCCTGTGGTCGTGGCCGTGGGACGACTATGCCACCTGCACGGTGGTGGAGCGCGTGCCGTCCATCACCGGGCGCGTCATCTCCAGCCATGCCGGAGAGCTGCCCGCCGACCCGCCTTCGTGGACCGGCGGCCGCTACAACATCACCCTCGTCAACGACAATGGCGAGTGGAAGATCATCGGCATGCAGCAGACCGCCGAGCTGCTCGAGGGCGAAGAGGTGACCGAAGAGCGGCTGGTGGAGTGAGCGCCGCGGCGTCGCGCGAACGCCGGCAGGACGCCTGCGGGCGCTCTGCCGGCATAATTGTGGAATTGAGGAAGGATGATCGCGGTGCAGGACGAACAAAAGACCCGCCTGTTTGAGCAGATGCCCGTGGCGCAGGCGGTGATAAAGCTGGCGGTGCCGACTGTGCTCAGCTCGCTGGTGATGGTGCTGTACAATCTGGCGGACACGCTCTTTGTCGGCATGCTCAACGATCCCATCGAGAACGCCGGCGTCACGCTGGCGGCGCCGGTGCTGCTGGCGTTCAACGCCATCAACAACCTCTTCGGCGTGGGCAGCTCCAGCATGATGAGTCGCGCGCTGGGGCGCAAGGACATGAAGACCGTGGCGCAGAGCTCGGCGTTCGGGTTCTACTGCGCGGTGTTCTTCGGGCTGCTGTTTTCGCTGCTGTGCACGGCGCTCAAGCCGCAGCTGATGGCGCTGCTGGGCGTGACGGCGGAGACCTACGCCTCGACGGACGGCTACATGCTCTGGACGGTGTCGTTCGGCGCGATGCCGGCGATCCTCAACGTGGTGATGGCGTATCTGGTGCGCGCGGAGGGCTCGGCGTTGCATGCCAGCATCGGCACGATGAGCGGCTGCCTGCTCAACATCGCGCTGGACCCCATCTTCGTGCTGCCGTGGGGGCTGGACATGGGCGCGGCGGGCGCCGGTCTGGCGACGTTCATTTCCAACTGCGTCGCCTGCGGCTACTTCTTCGTGCTGCTGTACGCGCGCCGCAGGACGACCTGCGTCTGCATCAAGCCCAGCGCCTTCACCCTCAGGCGCGAGGTGGTCGCCGGCGTCTGCGCCGTGGGCGTGCCGGCGTCGATCCAGAACCTGCTCAACGTCACCGGCATGACCGTGCTGACCAACTTCACCGCCGCCTTCGGCGCCGATCCCGTGGCGGCGATGGGCATCGCCCAAAAGATCAGCATGGTGCCGATGTACATCTCCCAGGGCATCTCGCAGGGCATCATGCCGCTGATCAGCTACAACTACGCCAGCGGCAACGTGCCGCGCATGCGGCGCACGCTGACGTTCGCGATGAAGATTTCGCTGTCGTTCCAGGTGGTCGTGGCGCTGTTCTTCTTCTTCGATTCGGAATTCATGATCCGCCTGTTCATGGCGAACGAGTCGGTGATCGGCTACGGCGCGGCGTTTTTGAAGGGCATGTGTCTGGCGATGCCGTTTTTGTGCATGGACTTCCTCGCCGTGGGCGTGTTCCAGGCAACCGGCATGGGCGGCAAAGCCTTTCTGTTCGCCATACTGCGCAAGGTGGTACTGGAGATCCCCGCGCTGATCGCGCTGAACCGGATCTTCCCGCTCTACGGCCTCGCCTACGCGCAGCTGTTCGCCGAGGTCATCCTCGCGACGGTCGCCGCCGTGGTGCTGGTGAAGCTGTTTCGGCGGCTGAGCGAGCGCCGCACCGCGCCGTGATTGCGCGCCGGCGGATGCTCCGGATATGCACATAATTATGCAAGTTCGATGTGCGCGCGCAAGCCGCCCTGCACCTTCGCGGGCGGCTTTTGCGATGCGAGCACGGCGGTTTACCTGCTTTTTACGGTGATTTTTCCAAAACGCGAATTGACAAGCCCGCCGCGCGTGCGTATAATGATACACAACTTCAGGAAAACTGCGAAGGAACGGAGGCGCGAGCGATGCTGCGAATGACTGTCAATTCGATCAATGCCGCCCGCCCTGCGCAGTGTGCCAAGGCGCTTCTTTCGTCTGACTATGGCATTGCAGCCCGCTATTTTAGCGCGCTGCGTTTTTTCTTTTACGCGTACTTTTTTCCGGAAGAGACCGTCTGAAGAAGCGCGAACGGACGCACAGGGGCGTTCATCAAAGCGGTTCTCTCGGACGGGAGAGCCGCTTTTTTGATTATCAAGAACCATGGGAGGAATCGACATGAAGAAACTGCTGTCCATACTGATCTGCGCGCTGCTGGTGCTGACCGTGCCGGCGCTGGCTGAAGAGGAGAGCTATACCGTGGGCATCTGCCAGCTGGTGCAGCACGACGCGCTCGACGCCGCCACGCTCGGCTTTCGCGACGCGCTGACCGAAAAGCTCGGCGAGCGCGTGACCTTCGAGGAGCAGAACGCCTCGGGCGACTCTGCGACCTGCATCACGATCATCAACTCCTTCATCGCCGAGGACGTCGACCTGATCCTCGCCAACGCCACTGCGGCGCTGCAGGCGGCGCAGGCGGGCACGGCGGACATCCCGATTCTCGGCACGGCGGTCACCGACTACGGCACCGCGCTGGGCATCGAAGACTGGACCGGCACCTCCGGCAGCAACATCTCCGGCACCTCCGACCTCGCCCCGCTCGACCAGCAGGCGGCGATGATTCAGGAGCTGTTCCCGGACGCCAAGGAAGTCGGCCTGCTGTACTGCTCCGCGGAGCCGAACTCCATCTATCAGGTGGACATCATCGCCGGTTACCTCGGCGAAATGGGCTATAACTGCACCAACTACGCTTTCACCGACTCCAACGACGTCGCCTCCGTGACGACCAACGCCTGCGCGACCAGCGACGTGATCTACATTCCCACGGACAACACCGCCGCTTCCTGCACGGAGGCGATCCGCAACGTCGTCGAACCGGCGGGCGTGCCGGTGGTCGCGGGCGAGCAGGGCATCTGCTCCGGCTGCGGCGTGGCGACGCTGTCCATCAGCTACTACGACCTCGGCTACGCCACCGGCGAGATGGCGTATGAGATCCTCGTCAACGGCGCCGACATCGCCACGATGCCCGTCGAGTTCGCGCCCAACGTCACCAAGATGTACAACCCGGAGCTCTGCGAAGCCCTCGGCGTGACCATCCCGGACGGCTATACCGCCATCGAGGGCTGATCCCGCGCCGCGCCCGGGGCGTGTCCCCGAGCGCGGGCTTTGCGATGACGACAAAACGCCGCGCGGGAAGACGGCTTGCATGCCGCCTTCCCCGCGCGCACGCATGGGGGAGAGTATTTTGAATATCGAGACATTGTTGCGAGCGATGCCCGGCGCGGTCGGCTCCGGGCTCATCTGGGGCGTCATGGCCATCGGCCTGTACATCACCTACAAGGTGCTGGACTACGCCGACCTGACCGTCGACGGCACGATGACCACCGGCGGCGCGGTGTGCGTGGCGCTGATGCTCAATGGCGTCGACGTCTGGGTGGCGCTGCTGTGCGCGCTGGTCGCCGGCATGGTTGCCGGACTGGTGACCGGGTTGTTCCACACGGCGATGGGCATTCCGGCGATCCTCGCCGGCATCCTCACGCAGCTGTCGCTGTACTCGGTCAATCTGGCGATCATGGGCGGCAAGGCGAACCTCGGCATCAGCCCCACGAGCTACGACCTGCTGGTCAGCTCCCGCTATGTCCGCGATCTCTCCTGGCAGAACCCGATCTGCGTGGCGCTGCTGTTCGTGGCGGTGCTGATCGCGCTGCTGTACTGGTTCTTCGGCACGGAGCTGGGCTGCTCGCTGCGCGCCACCGGCGCCAACGAACAGATGTCCCGCGCACAGGGCATCAACACCAACTTCGGCAAGATCCTCGGCCTGATGATCTCCAACGGCATCGTGGCGCTGGCGTCGGCGCTGTACGCGCAGTATCAGGGATTTGCCGACGTCAACATGGGCCGCGGGGCGATCGTCATCGGCCTCGCCGCGGTCATCATCAGCGACGTCATCTTTGGCAGGCTGTTCACCAACTTCGCCCTCAAGCTGGTCGCCGTCGCCATCGGCGCGGTGCTCTACTATGTGGTGATTCAGGTCGTGCTCTGGCTTGGCCTGGACCCGAACCTGCTCAAACTGCTGCAGGCGCTGGTCGTGGCGCTGTTCCTCGCCATTCCGTTCTGGCGCACGCGGCTCGCGGCGAAGAAAGGAGGCAAGGCAGATGCTTGACCTGATCAACCTGCGCAAGACGTTCAATCCCCGCACGGTCAACGCCAACGTGGCGCTCGACGGCGTGGACCTCCATCTGGACGACGGCGACTTCGTGACGATGATCGGTGGCAACGGCGCGGGCAAGTCCACCACGCTCAACGCCATTGCCGGCGTCTGGCCTGTCGACGAGGGCAGGATCGTGCTCGACGGCGTGGACATCACGCGCCTGTCCGAGCACAAGCGCGCGCAGTTCCTCGGGCGCGTGTTTCAGGACCCGATGACCGGCACCGCCGCCAACATGCAGATCGAGGAAAACCTCGCCCTCGCGGCGCGCCGCGGTCAGCGCCGCACGCTGCGGCGGGGCATCACCCGCGCCGAGCGCGAGACCTATCGCGAGAAGCTGCGCATGCTCGATCTGGGGCTGGAGGACCGCATGACCGCCAAGGTCGGGCTGCTCTCCGGCGGTCAGCGGCAGGCGCTGACGCTGTTGATGGCAACGCTGCGCAAGCCCAAGCTGCTGCTGCTCGACGAGCACACCGCCGCGCTCGATCCCCGCACCGCCGAGAAGGTGCTGCAGCTGTCGCAGAAGATCATATCGGAGAACCACCTGATGACGATGATGGTCACCCACAACATGCGCGACGCGATCGACTACGGCAACCGCCTCATCATGATGTACGAGGGCAAGATCATACTCGACATCCGTGGCGAGGAGAAGAAGCGCCTCACCGTGGAGATGCTGCTGGAGCAGTTCGCGCGCGCCAGCGGCGGCGAGTTCGCCAACGACCGCGCGCTGTTGT
>CALVPU010000234.1 GCA_944353735.1 uncultured Eubacteriales bacterium
GTTCCGTAGAGTTGCCGACGACCGCGCCTTTTCCGACGATCGCGCTGCCGCGCACGAACGCGCAGTGGCGGATCTCCGCGCCGCGATCCACAATCAGCGGTCCATTCAGGCACGCCGTCGGCGCGACGGCGGCGTCGCGCGCGATCCAGATGTCTTCGCTGACGCGGCGGTATTCTGAGGTTGGCAGCGACGCGCCGAGGGCGCGGATCCAGTCTGCCAGTTCCGGCAGCGCGTCCCATGGATAGCGCTTGCCGGCGAAGATTCCTGCCGCGATCGTCGCGGAGAGGTCGAACAGTTCGCAGATTTCGAGCTTCATGTCCTGTGCGGGAAAATCCCGCCTCCTTTCCTGATCTCGCCGGGCGGCGGAAGAACGGCGCACGCCGGTCTCAGGACGCTGATAAGGCCTGCAACCGCAAAATCGTACCGAGTCATCCGGAAAAACGGCGGCATTTCCGCTTGCTCCGCCATCCGCATTCACTTCCTCGGCTTGCAGGCTTTGCCGGCGTGCTGGCAGGATGATGAATCCCAAGACCGGCTCGCGCCGCTCTGAGGACCGGAAAAAGGGGACGGGCGGCGCGTTGAGATGTGCCGCCGTCCTTTCCGGCGCCCCGATTATAGCATATTCGCAAAGAGGTTGTCAAACCACGTCACGGCTGGAAAAGAAGCCGGTTGGAGCGCCGCCCAGACCTATCGCACCCACCCGCGGAAGGAGGCTGAGACACGCGAACCGCAACGCATCTCGCGCCCATCCGCGTGAATTCGGCGCGCTTGCACCGGTGCGCAATGCCAAAAACACTCGGGCAGGTCCGCCGCATGGACGAACCTGCCCGAACGCTTCTGCGCTCAAGTGTTGGATTCCGGCGCCAGCTGCCGGAGCATGAAATCGTGCAGAAGACCGTTTGTCGCGAGAATGTCGCCGTCGCGCCAGTCGGCGTCCGCAGTCCAGCCCGTCGCGCGCCCGCCCGCCTCTTCGAGGATGACCACGCCGGCGGCGTTGTCGTAAATGTGCAGGCCCAGCTCGAAGAAGATCTCCGAGCGCCCGCACGCCACGCAGCACAGGGCGTAGGCGGCGGAACCAAAGCGGCGGATATCGCTGATGCGGTCGAACAGGTCCGGAAGCAGGCGCATGGTGCGGTCGCGGTTGGGCTTGCAGCGGTGACCGTAACCGAGGTGTGCGATGGCCTGATGCGGGTCGGCGATGTCGGAGACGTGGATCGGTTCGCCGTTGAGCGTCGCGCCTTCGCCGCGGATGGCGCAGAACATCTCGTCGTTGTCCGGCATGTAGACACAGCCGAGGCACATCTGTCCGTCGTGCTCGTAGGCGATGGAGATCGCATAGCCGTGATGCCCGCGCATGAAGCTCTGCGTGCCGTCGATGGGATCGACGATCCAGCGGCCCGCGGCGCGCTCGGCGCCGCCGCTCTCCTCGCCGAGGAATTCGTCCTCCGGAAACGCGCCCAGCAGCGCCGCGCGCAGGGCGTTTTCGGTGCGCACATCCATCTCCGTCACAAAGTCGTTGTCTGCCTTGGCGCGCACGCGCACCTTGCCGTGGTGGCGCAGCGCCTCTCCGGTCTCGCGCGCCGCCTGCTCGGCGACCTTCAGCCTCGCGTGAAGATCTACCATAAATTGCTCCCTCTTTTCTGAAAATTGGTTGCGGCGTTTGCCGCAGATATGATATAATAGACAATGGATTTCTGCCCGGTCGGGCAACCTGAGGCGATTATACCACAAAAGCGAGCGGGATGGTGTTATTTTCATGAAAATGATTAGCTGGAACGTCAACGGCCTGCGCGCGGTTCTGAAAAAGGGCTTTTGCGAGAGCGTCGCGGCGCTCGACGCCGACATCATCTGTCTGCAGGAGACCAAGCTGCAAAAGGGGCAGTGCGACTTGGAACTGCCCGGCTACGTTTCGGCGTTCAACTTTGCCGACCGCAAGGGCTATTCGGGCACGGCGGTGTTCTCTCGCGTGCCGCTCGGGGACGTGCGCATGGGCATCGGCATCGACGAGCACGACCATGAAGGCCGCGTGATCACCTGCGACCTCGGTTCGTTTTTCCTCGTCTGCTGCTATACGCCCAACGCGCAGAATGAACTTCGGCGCATCGACTATCGCATGCGCTGGGAAGATGACTTCCGCGCTTATCTGCTCGGACTGGACAGGATAAAGCCGGTCATCCTCTGCGGCGACCTGAACGTCGCGCACGAGGAGATCGACCTGAAGAATCCCAAGACGAACCACATGAGTGCCGGCTTCTCCGATCAGGAACGCGACAAGTTCACGCAGCTGCTCGCGGCGGGATTCGTGGACAGCTTCCGCTACTTTTATCCGGACGTGACCGGCGCGTACAGCTGGTGGAGCTACATCGGCGGCGCGCGCTCGCGCAACGCCGGCTGGCGCATCGACTACTTCGTCGTCTCCGAGCGCCTCTGCGAGCGCATGGTCGATGCGAAGATTCATCCCGAAATCATGGGCAGCGACCACTGTCCCGTCGAACTGACGATCCGCGATGGCGACGTTTGAGGCGCGAAAACGCATGTTTCGGCGCACAGCGCTTGCGGTGGAAACGGTTCTTTTGTAAAATAGAGTCAGGTGATGAAGGCATGAAAAGAGTACGCATTCGCTCGGCGATCCCGCTCTATCTCGCGGCGCTGGTCTGGCTGCTGGCGGGCCTGATTTTCCCGTCGGCGCTGCTGCGGCTGGGCCCGCTGGTGGTCGTGGCGGCGCTGTCCGCGCTCGCCTATGCCGCCGGCACGAAGTTCTTTCCGGGGCGCGAAATCGAGGTGCGCGAGCGCGCCGATAGCGGCGACCGCGAACTGGATGAGCAGATCGAGCAGGCACGCGCTCAGATCGACCGTCTGGCGCAGTTCAGCGCTCAGCTGTCCGATCCCGCCGTTTCCGCGCAGCTGGAGCGAATGGTGCGCGCCGGGCACGCGATTCTCTCCGAACTGGAGAAGCATCCGGAAAAGGGCGAGCAGGTACGCCGCTTCCTCAACTATTACCTGCCGGCGAGCGAAAAGCTGGTGGCAAACTATGCGGCGCTCGCGGACGCGCCCGCCAAGGGTGAGAACATTCGCTCGGGGATGCGCGCCGTCGAGGGCGTGCTCGAGACGGTCGCCGCGGCGTTTGAAAAGCAGCTCGACAGCCTGTACCGCGACACATCGTTCGACATGGAGGCGGAGGTCTCCGTGATCGAGACGCTGCTGGCAGGCGAGGGATTGACAGGCGGCGGCATTGATCGCCGGAGCGGCGCGCCGAAAGCCTGAAATCCGCACTGTGAACACATGCACATCCATTTTAACGAAAAGCAGGAGGAAGAAGACCATGTCGGACGGAATCAAGTTGACGCTCAACCCCTTTGGCGAGGAGCAGGACGCGGCGGCGCAGGTGGCTGCGGTCGCGCAGCAGGCGGAGGAAGCCGCCGTTGCGGAGAAGGTGCAGGAAGACGCGAGGACGATGCAGAACTTCACCGAGGAAGAACAGAAGATGATCGACGACTTCGCCAAGCAGATCGACATCCTTGACACCAAGCTCGTGTTTTCTTACGGCGCTGCGGCGCAGCAGAACATCTCCCAGTTCTCGGACGCGGCGCTCAAGAACGTGCAGACCAAGGACCTCGACGAGGTGGGAGACATGATCGGCAATCTCGTCGTCGAGCTCAAGGGCTTTGACGCCGATGAGGAGGAAGGCAAGGGACTGTTCGGCTTCTTCAAGCGCCAGAGCAACAACATCGCCGCCATGAAGGCGCGCTACGACAGGGCGGAGGTCAATGTCAACAAGATCAGCGAGGGCCTCGAAAAGCATCAGATTCAGCTGCTGCGCGACATCGCCCTGCTCGACAAGCTCTATGACCAGAACCTGACCTACTTCAAGGAACTCTCGATGTACATCGCCGCGGGCAAGCAGCGCCTCGAGTCCTTCCGCGCGGAGGAACTGAAGGCCGCCTACGACAAGGCGAAGGCTTCCGGTCTGCCCGAGGACGCGCAGGCGGCGAAGGACATGAGCGACAAGGCGGACCGCTTTGAAAAGAAGCTCTACGACCTCGAACTGACGCGCAATATCTCGCTGCAGATGGCGCCGCAGATCCGCTTGATCCAGTCGTCCAACCAGCTGATGGCGGAGAAGATCCAGACCTCGCTGGTCAACACCATCCCGCTCTGGAAGAGCCAGATGGTGCTGGCGCTCGGGCTTGCGCACACGCAGGAGGCGATGGAAGCGCAGCGCTCGGTCACCAACCTGACCAACGAACTGCTGCGCAAGAACGCCGAGAAGCTGCACATGGCGACGGTGGAGACGGCGCGCGAATCCGAGCGCGGCGTTGTGGACATCGAGACGCTCAAGCAGACGAACAAGATGCTCATCGACACCATGGACGAGGTGCTCGCCGTTCAGCAGCAGGGCCGCGAGAAGCGCCGCAGCGCCGAGGCGGAGCTGGCGACGATCGAGGGCGAGCTGCGCGCGAAGCTGCTTGAAACGCGCCAGTAAACCGGTCGCGCGAGGTAACTGGTCATGAAACTGTGGGAAAATCGCAGGATCGCCGCGGTTGTGCTGGCGGTCTGCGTGCTGGGCAGCGTCGTCGGGCTGGGCGGCGGCAGTTTGGCGCGCGCCCGCGCCGACGCGCTGCGGGTATTTGAAGAGGGCAGCGATCCGAGCCTCTCCGTGCGCTTCAGCATGGACG
>CALVPU010000235.1 GCA_944353735.1 uncultured Eubacteriales bacterium
GGGAAGCGCGTCGCGCCGCAGCGGCTGCGGGAGCGGTTCGCCGGGCACCGGCTGCGCGGGGGATGGGGTCACGCGCGGGGCGCCGGCGGCATCGAGCCGCGCGGTTCCGGCGTCCGGCAGCGCAGCGGCGGCGGGTATTTCCGCGCGCGGCGGGAGAAAATAAAGGGCGTTCGGCGTGCGCTCGGCAATCGTGCCGCCGGCAAGCGCCAGCCGTCCGCGACGCCGTGCGCACAGCGCGACCAATTCGACCAGACGATCGTGCTCGAGCGGCTGCGGGCAGGCGGCGCGCAGCGCGCGGCGCAGCACCGCCTCGTCGGCGTCCTCCGGCCTGCGGATGCGCCGTCCATAAGGACCGTCATCCAGCCGCGTTCTGAGGAAATCGTCCGCCAGCGCGCGCATGAAGCGGTTTTCGCAGCGCGCTGCCTCGGCGTATCGCGCCAGCGCGCGCGCCGCTGCGGGATAGGATTCCTCCAGCGCGGGCAGCCCATGCAGGCGCAGGGCGTTGCGCGGCGTGTCCGGGGAAAAGTTGGTCGCGTCGGTGCGCCACGCGACGCCGCGCGCGCGCAGCGCTTCCTCGAGCGCACGGCGCGGCGTGTTGAGCAGCGGGCGGTACAGGTCACCGGAGCGCACCGCCATGCCGGCGGCGCCGTCGGGACCAGCGCCGCGCAGCAGGTGCATCAACACCGTCTCCGCTTGGTCGTCCAGATGGTGTGCCAGCGCGATCCAATCCGCGCCGGCGTCGCGGCGGATGCGCCGCAGCGCCTCGTAGCGCGCGCGCCGCGCGGCGGTCTCCACGCCCTCGCCCCGCGCGCGCGCCAGCGCCGGCACGTCCACGTGCGCGATGCGCAGGGGCACGCCCAACGAATCGCACAGCGACTGGCAGAAAGCCATGTCCGCGACGGACGCCGCGCCGCGCAGGCCGTGCTCGATGTGCGCGGCAGTCAGCGCGAGCGAGAGCCGCTCGCGCGCCTCCGCGAGCAGGCACAGCAGCGCCACGGAGTCCGCGCCGCCCGAGACAGCGACGAGCAGATGACGCCCCCTCGCCTCGGCGAAATCGGGCAGTTCGGCGTGACCCATGAGACACCCCTCCACAATACCCTTCATTATATCGGAAAACGCGCGCAAAGGCAACGGGATTTCCGAGAATTCGGTGTAAAACGTGGGATATTCTGGCGAGCGGCGCGATACATAATCGTGGGAGCGGCGCGTCCCGCCGCTGGCTGTCAGGAATTGCCGCTGCTGGCGCGGATTTCCGCCAGCCTGCCGGGCGCGGCGCATCGCTCGCCGCAGACCATCCATTCCCTCTGCGCGGCTGATTTGCCAGCATACGGGCAAACGGCTCCGGAGAAGTTAGTCAGAGGAACCGCGCGGGTCCTGAATGAAAGGAGGAATGGCGCATGAACGATGGAAAGCTGCACCGGCGCGCAGGCGCGCTGCTGGCTGCGGCGGTGATGACGTTTTTATCGCCGCAGGTGGGCGCGATCGCCGGCCTGCCGGATGCGCTGGTCATGCAGACGGGCGGCGTGGCGAGCGTTGAGGCGGCGCTGCCGCTGAGCGCGGAGGTGACGGCGGGCGGCGAGGCGGTGCTCGCCGGGGTGGACCGCGGCGAAGACGGTTGGCTCAACCTCACGGCGAAGGAGGCGGCGGGCACGGCGGAGGTCGTGTTCCGGCTGCTGGGCGTGCTGCCGGTCAAGACGATGACGGTCACCGTGGAGCCGCCGCGCGTGCTGGTGCCGGGCGGACAGTCGCTCGGCGTGGCGGTGGAGACGCAGGGACTGGTGGTCGTGGGCGCATCCGATCTCGGCGGCGAAACCTCGCCGGCGCAGGCGGCGGGAATCCGTCCGGGCGACGTGATTCGCAGCGTCGACGGAACAGAGGTGGACAGCGCGGAGGCGCTTTCGGCGATGATCGCGCGGCAAGGCGATGAGGCGGTGCAGGTGGAAGTGCTGCGCGAGGGCGAAGTGCTGTCGTTCAACGTCCTGCCGCAGATCGATCCGCGCGACCAGACGCGCAGGCTCGGCGTCTGGGTGCGCGAGAGCACGGCGGGCGTCGGCACGCTGACGTATTATGATCCGCAAAGCGGCGGATTCGGCGCGCTGGGCCACGCCATCACCGACGTGGATACGGGCATCCTGTTTCCCGTCGCCGATGGCGCGGTGTACGAAAACGAGGTCGTCGCCGTCACCCGCGGCGAGGCGGGAGAGCCAGGCGAGCTGACCGGCGCATTCTTCGAGGCGGCGCACGCGCTGGGCGACATCGAGCGCAACACGCAGTTCGGCGTGTTCGGCACGGCGGACGAACCGCTGACGGACGGCGCGCTGTATCCCGAGGGATTGCCTGTGGCGTCGCGCGGCGAGGTGCACACGGGCGATGCGCAGATCCTCACCACGATCGATGGCGGCGAGGTGCGCGCCTACGACTGTGAGATCGAAAAGCTCGCCGACCAGTCCGAGCCGCAGACGCGCTCCATGGTCGTGCGCGTCACCGATCCCGAGCTTCTCGAGCAGACCGGCGGCATCGTGCAGGGCATGTCCGGTTCACCCATCGTGCAGGACGGCAAGCTCGTCGGCGCGGTGACGCACGTGTTCGTCGACGATCCGACGCGCGGCTACGGCGTGTACATCGAGTGGATGCTCGACGCGGCGGCGTAAGCGCGTTAACTTCCCAAAAAAGTGCGCGGGCGTGCAGGAATTCAATGGAGGGGCGTAGAACGTAAAAACTGAATGCCCATCCGGGGTGCAGCGAACGCTTCGGCGTCGGGGCGCGCTGCCGCGCTCCGGCGCCGCGAGCACACGGGAGGCGAAGCGCATGGGGCTGCGCAGGTGCGCGGTGGCGGCGTCGGCGATGGATGCGGGGAAATTGTGCCGGGTGCTGGAAGCGCTCGGTTACGCCCATGTTCTGACGGCGCGGGACGGGGAAGAGGCGCTTTCGCTGGTGCGCGGATTCAGCGTCGAGGCGCTGGTCACGGACGCGGTGTTGCCGCGCATTGACGGCGCGGAATTGATCCGGCGCGCCTACGCCATGCCGCTGGCGGTCTATCCGATGGCGGCGCTCATCGTCCCGGCGGGGTTTCGCGTTCCCGATATCCCGTGCTGCGCCGTGGTCCATCCGCCCGTCTCCCGTTCAGCGCTCGAGGCGGCGCTGGCTTCGCAGGCACCCGCGCTGCGGCAGATCCCGGTGCAGAAGCGCCGGCTGGCGAGTGACGCGCTTGCGTCGCTGGGCGTGCCCGCGCATCGCGGCGCGGACTGTCTGGCGCGCGCCGTGGAACTGGCGTGGCTGGATGCGCGCTATCTGCGCGGGCTGACCACGCGCCTGTATCCGGCGGTCGGCGCCGAGTTCGGCATGACGGGGCGCGCTGTGGAACGCGCGATCCGCTATGTGATCGACGACGCCTGGCGGCGCGGCGAGATCGAGGCGCAGTACCGGCTGTTTGGCAATACCATCGACGCGAGGCGCGGCTGCCCGACGTGCAGCGAAATGATCGCGCGGATCGCGGATATACTACGTTGGGAGGGAAGAGCATGAAAAGGATGAAGCATGTGGTTCTGGTGGTGCTCGACGGCGCTGGCGCCGGCTGGCAGCCGGACGCGGACAGATATGGCGACGTGGGCGCGAACACGCTGCGCCACGTCATCGAGCAGGAGCATCCGGAGATCCCCAATCTGACGGAAATGGGCCTGCTCAAGGCGATCGGCATGCACCCCGCGGACGAGGACGATCCCATCGGCTGCTACGGCACCATGCTGGAGCGCGCCGCGGGCAAGGACACCACCACCGGTCACTGGGAACTGGCGGGTCTGACGCTGGAGAAGCCCTTTCCGACTTATCCGAACGGCTTCCCCAAAGAAGTTATCGACGAGTTCGAGCGCGAGACCGGCATGGGCACGCTCGGCAACTGCGTCGCCTCGGGCACGCAGATCATCGAGGAACTGGGGCCGGAGCACATCCGTACCGGCAAGCTGATCGTCTACACCTCGGCGGACAGCGTGTTTCAGGTCGCCGCGCACGAGGCCATCGTGCCGCCGACGGAGCTGTGGCATATCTGCCGCACGGCGCGCCGCATCCTCAAGGGCGACCACAACGTCGGTCGCGTCATCGCCCGCCCGTTCATCGGCAATCCCGGCGCGTTCGTGCGCACCGGCAACCGCCGCGATTTTTCCGTCGATCCCGTCGGCAAGACGATGCTCGACGTCGTCAAGGGCGACGGCATGGACGTGCTCGGCGTGGGCAAGATCGAGGACATCTTCAATCATCGCGGCCTGACGCAGTCCAATCACGCCGCCGGCAACGAGGCGTGCACCGACGCGATCGTCGAGTTCATGAAAAGGGACCACTGGCGCGGGCTGCTGTTTGCCAACCTCGTGGATACGGACATGCTCTACGGTCACCGCAACGACGTGCCGGGCTTTGCCCGCGCGCTGGAGGCGTTCGACCGGCGCCTGCCGGAGATCCTCAAGCTGCTCGGCGACGACGGCATGCTCATCATCACCGCCGATCACGGTTGCGATCCCGCCTATCCCACCACGGACCACACGCGCGAGCGCGTACCGCTGCTGGCGTGGGGACTGGGGCTGAAGGAGGGCGTCGATCTGGGCGAGCGCGCGACGTTCGCCGACGTCTCCGCCACTGTGCTCGAGGCGCTCGGCTGCCGCCAGCGTCTGGACGGGACCTCGTTCTATCGCGACGTGCTTCTCGAGGAAAATTGACCGAATTGACCGCGCCGCGCGCAAAATCAAAACAAACGCTTTGCCCGCATCCGGCTGCGCGCCGGATGCGGGCTTTTTGCCGCCCGCGTACCCGTTGGGATTGAATTTTCGCCGCGCCGAATGTATAATGGTTTCAACAACCAAGAAATGGAAGTGTATGCGATGAAGTACGCCGACATCGCGCCGCTGGCGGCGGCGCTGAACCGCAACATCGGCAAGGTGATCGTGGGCAAGGCGCGCGAGACCGAGCTGATCCTCGCCGCGCTGTTTGCCGGCGGTCACGTGCTGCTCGAGGACGTGCCCGGCACGGGCAAGACGACCTTCGCCAAGTCACTGGCGCGCTCGCTGGACTGCGCCTTCGCCCGTGTGCAGTTCACGCCGGACCTGCTGCCGGCGGACATAACCGGCATGCGCGTGCTGAACCAGCAGACGGGCGCGTTCGCCTTTCTGAAAGGACCGGTGTTCACCAACGTGCTGCTCGCGGACGAGATCAACCGCGCCACGCCGCGTACGCAGTCGGCGCTGCTGGAGTGCATGGAGGAGCGGCAGGTGACCGAGGGCGGCGAGACCTATGCGCTCGAAGCGCCCTTTCTGGTCATCGCGACGCAGAATCCGGTGGAGACGCAGGGCACCTTCCCGCTGCCGGAGGCGCAGCTGGACCGCTTTCTGATCCGCGTTTCGCTGGGCTATCCGCGCACGCGCGATGAGGCGGTCGCGCTGATGCAGCGCTTCGCGGCGGACGATCCTTTCGCGGCGCTGGAGCCGGTGGCGCAGAAGGGCGATCTGGCAGGCGCGGCGCGGCTGTGCGCCCAGTGCCACGTCTCCGAGGCGGTCATGGCGTACATCGCCGACCTCGCCGAGGCGGCGCGCGATCCGGAAAAGGTGCGGCTCGGTCCCTCGCCGCGCGCCATGCTGGCGCTGATGCGCGCGGCGCAGTCGCTGGCGGCAATCCGTGGCAGGGACTACGTCATTCCCGACGACGTCAAGGAGCTGGCGCTGCCGGTGCTGGCGCACCGCATCGTGCCGCGCGGACTGGGCGACCACGCGCGGGCGGAGGAATTCCTGCGCGAACTGCTTGACAGGGTTCCCGTGCCCACCGAGGCGGGCGCATGAACGTGCTGGTCGTGCTCGCCGTGCTCGCCGCACTGTGCGCTGGCTACGGGCTCCTGCTGAGCCGGGCGGGGCTGCGGGGACTGACCTGCACCCGCCGCTTTGCGCGCCGCGCGGCGTTCGAGGGCGACGAGGGCGAGATGATCGAGGTCATCGGCAACGACAGACCGCTGATCGTACCGTGGCTGCGCGTGGAGAGCCGCATTTCCCGCCACCTGCAGTTCGGTCGGCAGGAGAATCTGGACGTCAGCGGCAGCATGTATCACAAGAGCCTGTTTACGCTCATGCCCTATCAGCGCATTACCCGCCGGCACAGGGTCAGATTTCTGCACCGCGGCGAATACAACATCGGCAGCGCGTCGCTCACCGCCGGCGACCTTACCGGTCTGTTTCAGTGCAGCCGCGAGATCCGCACGGACGCGGCGGTGACGGTCTATCCGCGCCTGCTCGATGACCGCGAGTTGCCGATGCCGTTTTCGCGGCTCATCGGCGAGTGGATGATGGAGCGGCAGCTGCAGCGGGATCCGTTTTTGATCAACAGCATCCGCCCGTACCGTCCGGGCGATCCGGTGCGGGACATTCACTGGCCGGCGACGGCGCGCACGGGCGAGGCGCATGTGCGGGTGCACGACTTCTCCGCACAGACGCGCCTGATGGTGGTGCTCAACGCCCAGCTCAAGGAGAACCAGTGGGACAATCTGATGGAGTACGAGCAGGATGCGATCGAGCGGGAAATCTCTCTGGCGGCGACATTGTGCGTGCGCGCTCTGCGCGCGGGGCTGACGGCGGGGTTTGCCGCCAACATGCCCGTCGGGATGGGGGAGGAGAGCGCGCTGCTGCTGCCGTCCGGCGGAGAGGCGCGCGAGGAGGAACTGCTGACGGCATTCGCGCGGCTGCGCATCGTGCGCACGCGCAGCTTCAACACGTTTTTGGAAGGGCTGTGCGCCCTGTCAGACATGGATATGGTCGTGCTTTCGCCCTATGACAGCGCGGCGCTGCAGCTGCGGCTGGCGGCGCTGCGCGCGCGGGGCAACACGGTGCGCCTGTTCGTGCTGGAAGGAGGCTCGCGATGAAGGCGTTTTTCGCGCAGCTGCGCCGGCGCTGGCAGACGCCGTTGATGCTGGCGGCTGGCTTTCTGCCCGCGCCGCTGATGTTGTGCGCGTTCCTTGCGCCGCAGGCACCGTGGAGCGGCGTGCCCGCGGCGCTCGCCTATGTTTGCGCGGCGTGGGTCTGTGCTGCCGTGGCGGGACGCCGCCGCCTGCTGACGGGCGCGTTGGGCGCAATGGCGATCGTCGCGCTGGGACTTGCGGCGCTGCCGTGGCGCGATGCGCCCGTGCTGCTGGCGATTCCCGCGCTCTACGCCTTTCTGCTGCTGATGGGCCTGCCGGCGGGCGGAGAACTGCCGCCCGCGTATCCGTGCGTCGGGCTGGGCTTGCACGTCGCCGCGCAGATTGCCGCGGATGTCGGCGCGCGCGCCGGCGGCATGCAGGAAGGCGTGCTGTGGGCGCTGCGGGGGACGTTTGTGGTCTTTGGCGTGATGGGTCTGCTGGCGCTCAACCGCGCCAGCCTGAAGGACGCGGCGGTCAAGGGAAGCCCCGCGCCGCTGACGGTGCGCCGCAAGAACCTGCTGCTGACGCTGGCGCTGGGCGCGGCAGCGCTGTTCATCGCCTGCCTGCCCGCCGTGGCGCGCCTGTGTGAACGCGTCTGGCATGCCGCGCTCGCTGCACTGGGGCGGCTGCTTCGCTGGCTGTCGGAGCTGTTTGCCGTCGAGCCGGCGGCGGAGACCGGCGGCGCTCCAGCCGCGATGGATATGCAGGGCGCCGCCGCCGGCGCGCCGAACCCATTTTGGGAGATACTGGAAAAGATCGTCGTGGCGCTGGGCGCGGTCGCGGCAGCGGTGTTCGCCGCGCTGCTGCTGCGCCTTGTCTGGAAGCGCATGCGCCGCTGGCTGCGGGCGCTTGCCGAGCGCCTGCGCCGGTTCGTGCGGGCGGCGAGCGAGGACTATCAGGACGAGATCGCCGATACCCGCGAGGGCGGTTCGCGGTCGCGCCTGTTCCGCCGGCGCGCACGGGGGCGCGATCTTCTCCGGGGCGTCGACGCGGCGAAGCTCGCGCCTCGGGAGCGCGTGCGCTTCTATTATCTGTGCGCGCGGCTCCGGCGACCGGACTGGACGGACACTCAGACGGCGCGCGAACACCTGCCCGCCGACGCCGCCGAGATCTACGAACGCGCGCGCTACAGCCCGCACGCGGTCAGCGAAGTGGACGCCGGAACCTTCGAGCGCCGCGTACGCTAGGCTTGCCGGCAACATTTTCGCCATGCGCGCGCATTTGCGGCGCCTGCCTTGTGCAAGGCGGACAAAGGCAGCGCGGACCTTGATGAAGGACGTCGAAAGGCGCGCGCACAGGTGGGCTTTGTAAAATCGAGGATATTTTACCGAAAACCACTTGCCAAGCCCGCACCATTGGGGTAAAATAGATAGCGTGAACAGAGGTACTTGTACCGTATGATTTAGGAGGGTTTCACATGGCTGTTAAGGTTGCTATCAACGGTTTCGGCCGCATCGGTCGTCTTGCTTTCCGTCAGATGTTCGGCGCTGAGGGCTACGAGATCGTCGCCATCAACGATCTGACTTCCCCGAAGATGCTCGCGCACCTGCTGAAGTACGACTCCACGCAGGGTTGCTACGCCCGCACCCATGAGGTCGAGGCCGGCGAGGACTATATCACCGTCGACGGCAAGAAGATCACCATCTATGCCAAGGCGAACGCCGCGGAGCTGCCGTGGGGTGAGCTGGGCGTGGACGTCGTGCTCGAGTGCACCGGCTTCTACACCAGCAAGGCCAAGGCTCAGGCGCACATCGACGCCGGCGCCCGCAAGGTCGTCATTTCCGCTCCGGCCGGCAACGACCTGCCCACCATCGTCTACAACGTCAACCACAAGACGCTCAAGCCTGAGGACACCATCATCTCCGCCGCGTCCTGCACCACCAACTGCCTGGCGCCGATGGCGAAGGCCCTGAACGATCTGTGCCCGATCGAGTCCGGCATCATGTGCACGATTCACGCCTACACTGGCGACCAGATGATCCTGGACGGCCCGCAGCGCAAGGGCGAC
>CALVPU010000236.1 GCA_944353735.1 uncultured Eubacteriales bacterium
CTCGAGAGCGCCCCGGACGGCGGCGCGCGCCGTGAGCGCGGCTTTCGGCTGCGCCTGGGCCAGACTGCGCGCCTTGCAGCGCAGGGTGGATTCGATTACTTTACCACCACGCTGAGCATCAGCCCGCACAAGGATGCGCAGCTGCTCAACGCCATCGGCGCGGAACTGTCCGCCCAGACCGGCGTCGCCTATCTGCATTCCGACTTCAAGAAGCGCGACGGTTACCGCCGCTCCTGCGCCATGTCGGCGCTCTATGGGCTGTACCGACAGGACTACTGTGGCTGCGCCTTTTCCCGGGCGGAGCGCGACCGGCGCGCCGCCAGCGAAGCACCGTCCGCATAACGGCAAATCCCCGCACCGCCAGCCGGCGATGCGGGGATTTTTTCTGCCTGGGGTATATGCGCAATCGCTCACAGCTGCGGGACGAGGTGCGCGAAGATGGCGTCGAACAGCTTGTCCACTTCGCGGCATTCGGCAACCACGCTGATCACGGCGTCCTTGTCCTCAAACACGATGGAGAGCTGACCGTACTTGCCGTCCGCGCGATAGGAATTCTGCGCGCCGCGCCAGAACAGGTAACCGTAGCCGTCGCCGCCGTTGTCCACCTGCCGCGACGTGCTCTCGCGCATCCACTCCGCGCTGAGCAGCTGCCGACCGTTCCACTGTCCGCGCTGCAGGCAGAACTGTCCGAAACGGTGCAGCTCCGATAGCGTCCAGAACAGTCCGCCAGCGCCAAAGGTCATGCCGCGCGGATCGCTTTCCCAAGTGGGCCGCTGGATGCCCATGTGCGCGAACAGCCTTGGCGTGAGATAGTCCACCAGCGTGCAGCCCGCGCGGCGCTGTACCAGCACGCCGGCGAGATAGGGTCCGACGTTGTTGTAGACGAACTTTTCGCCGGGCTTGTCCGTAAATGGCAACGCGAGCGAGAGCTTTACCCAGTCGTCCGTCGCGTACAGCGGGCGCTGACCGCCCATCATCCCCGCTTCGGGCTGTCCCAAGCACATTGTCAGCAGGTCGCGCACCGTCGCCGCCGCGAGGGCGTCGCTCACATACGCCGGCAGGTCGCCGGCAAAGGCGTCGACCAGCCGTTCCGACAGCTTCAGCAGGCCCTCCTGTACCGCGAAGCCCACGGCGCACGCCGTGACGCTCTTGGAGGCGGAATAGATGTTGCGGCGGCACTCGTCGTCCCATGTGCGGTGGATGAGCGACTCGCCCGCCTGACTGACGCGCAGTCCCAGCACGCCAAGCCCTTCGATTGCCGATTCAAAAGCCTGAAGTTCCATTTGCATCCTCCTGTTCCGCTTTGCATTGATTGCGCGCGCCGCGCGATCTGCCCATTCAGTATACCATGCCTGCGTGCCGCGCCGCAAGGGTCGGCGGAAGAAATCATTGTCACCCCAAATGCAAAGATATGTTGACAATTATGCGGCGATATGGTATTCTGTGGAGGCAAACATGGACGGAGGGATGAACGTGGCGACCAGGGAACAGGTATTGGCGGCGCTGATTGAGGCGCAGGGCGCGGTGTCTGGCGAATGGCTGGCGCGCCGGTTGGGAATCACGCGCAACTCGGTATGGAAGGCGATCGCGCGGCTGCGCGAGGAGGGCTATGCGATCGAGGGGACGACGAACCGCGGCTACCGGTTGACTGCGGGGCGCGATCCGGTCAGCGCGGGCGCCATCCGCGCGTTTCTGCACACGCGCGCGTTCGGGCAGGAGATCGAGGTCCACGCGCGCATTGATTCCACGAACACCCGCGCCAAGGCGCTGGCGATGCAGGGCGCGCCGCACGGCACGCTCATCTGCGCGCGGGAGCAGGCCAGCGGACGCGGACGCTTCGGGCGCGCCTTCTATTCGCCGGCGGAGAGCGGCGTCTACATGAGCCTCATCCTGCGCCCGCAGCTGCCCGCCGAGCGCTCGGTGCTGCTGACGTCGATGACGGCGGTGGCGGTCGCGCGCGCAATCGAGCACTTGGCGGACGTCGAGGTGAAGATCAAGTGGGTCAACGACCTGTTCATCGGCGACAGGAAGGTCTGCGGCATTCTCTGCGAGGCGGGAATGGACTTTGAGAGCGGACAGCTCGAGTACGCCGTGGTCGGTATCGGCGTGAACACGGCGCGTGCCGCATTCCCTGCGGAGCTCGCCGCGGTCGCCACCTCCGTGGGCAACGCCTGTGGCAGCGATGTGAGCAACAACCGCCTGATCGCCGAGATCTGCAACGAGATGGAGGCGCTGTACCCCGAACTGGCGTCGGGTGAATTCATGGCGGAGAGCCGCGCGCGCTCGAACGTGGTCGGTCGGCGCGTGATGGTCGCGCGCGGAGAGGAACGCTTCACGGCGACGGCACTGGACATCGACGAACAGGGCGGATTGGTCGTGCGCACGGAGGCGGGGGTGGAGACACTGCGCTCCGGAGAGGTCAGCATCCGCATGGAGGAGGGGCAATGACGGCGAAGGAGTTGGTATGGGTTGCGCTGATGGCGGCGCTGATCTGCATTGCCGCGCCGCTGGCGGTTCCGGTGGGCGCAATTCCGATCACGCTGGCGACGTTTGCCGTCTATCTCGCCGGCGCGCTGCTGGGCATGAAGCGCGGCGCGCTCGCCGTCGCCGTCTATTTGCTGCTGGGATTGGCGGGACTGCCGGTGTTCTCCGGCTTTAACGGCGGCGTTGCGCCGCTCGCCGGTCCAACGGGCGGCTATCTGATCGGCTATCTGCCCTGTGCGGCGGCGGCTGGGTTTGTGGTTGAGCGCGGGGGCGCGCGGCGGTGGACGGTTCCCGCCGGCATGATCGTCGGAACCGCCGCCTGCTATGCGCTGGGCACAGCGTGGTTTATGTTCCAGTCGGACACGCCGCTTGCCGGCGCGCTGGCGGCGTGCGTGCTGCCGTTTCTTCCCGGCGACGCGATTAAGATCGCCGCTGCAAGCGCGCTTGCCTTCGTGCTGCGAGTGCGCTTGCCGTTGCCGCGCCGCGGATGAGCGAAATTCCCGCAAAAGCGCGATTCCTCATCACTTTTCCGTGAACTGTCCTTGCAATTTGGTATAAAACGGGGTATAATCGAAATGGAGGTTTCTCCCAAACGGGGTTCCCTGTCGATTTGCGTGAGGAGGAGTTTCATGAGCGCTTTGACGGATCTGATTTATGCTGGTTCCAACGCGGTCGCCGGACTGACGGAAAAGGCGGTCGCCGATGCCATCACCAAGCACGGCGAAGACGCCAAGGTGGCGTTTCCGGATACCGCCTATTTCTTCCCGACGATCTACGCGGCGACGGGCGTGAAGGTCGCCAAGCTGGGCGACCTGCCGGCGTGCGTGGGCGTTCTCAAGAGCCTGATTACGAATAAGCCCGAGCTGGGCGATGCCCTCAACGCCGGTCTGGCGACGGCGGTGGGCGCCGAGATCCTCGAGGGGCTGAAGTATCTCGAGAACAAGAATCCCTACGAGAACGAGACCGGCATCGGCTTCGTGCCCGATCCGGTGATCCGTTCGCTGGGCGTGCCGCTGGTCACGGGAGACATTCCGGGCGTCGCGGTCGTGCTCGGCAAGGCCGATGAAGCGCAGGCCGTCGTCGACGTTGTCAAGGATTATCAGTCCAAGGGCCTGCTGACGTTCCTCATCGGCGACGTGATCGAGCAGGTTGCCGGCGGCGGCGTGAAGATGGGCCTCGAGTTCCGCGTGGTGCCGCTGGGTCACGACGTGACGAGCGTCATCCATGTGGTGACCGTCGCCGTCCGCGCAGCGCTGATCTTCGGCAGCCTGCAGGCGGGCGACCTCGCAGGCCTGCTCAAGTATACCAAGGAGCGCGTGCCGGCGTTCGTCAACACGTTCGGCCCGATCGACGAGGTTGTCGTTTCGGCGGGCGCGGGCGCCATCGCGCTGGGCTTCCCGGTCGTGACCGACATCGATCTGGGCGAGAACCAGGTGCCGGGCGCGCTGGAATCCGAGATCGATCACGGCCTGACGGTGAAGAAGTCGCTCGAACTGCGCGGCATCAAGATCAAGATCAAGGAGCTGCCGATTCCGGTGGCGTTCGCGTCGGCGTTTGAGGGCGAAATCATTCGCAAGAAGGACATGAAGGTCGAGTTCTACAGTGGCAAGAACCCGACTTGCGAACTGGTGCGCATGGCGGAGCCGGATGCTGTTGAGGATCACCGCATTGTCGTCGACGGGCCCGAGATCGATTCCGGCGAGGTGGAGTACCCGCTGGCGACGTTCGTCGAGGTCGCGGGCGCCAAGATGCAGCCGGACTTCGAGTCGGTCATTGAGCGCCACATCCACGCCTGGTTCAACTATATGGAGGGCGTGATGCACACCGGTCAGCGCAATCAGGTGCGCATCCGCATCAGCAAGGAGGCCTTCGACAAGGGCCTGCGCCTGCATCACTTCGGCGAGGTGCTCTATGCGATGATCATGGACGAGTTCGACACCGTCGTCGACAAGTGCCAGGTCACGCTGGTCACCGATCTCGCCAAGGTCGAGCACATTCTCAAGGACGTCGCCACGCCGGTCTACAACCAGCGCGACGACCGCCTGCAGTCCATGACCGACGAGAGCGTGGATACGTTCTATACCTGCACGATGTGCCAGAGCTTCGCGCCGTCGCACGTCTGCATCGTCACGCCGGAGCGCCTCGGCCTGTGCGGCGCGGTGTCGTGGCTCGACGCCAAGGCGACCAACGAGCTTAACCCCAGCGGACCATGCCAGATCGTCACCAAGAAACACATGATCGACGAACGCACCGGTCGCTATGGGGACGTCAACGAGGCGGTCAAGGAGTATTCCCACGGCGCGCTGGAGAACGTCACGCTCTATTCGCTGCTCGAGGATCCGATGACCTCCTGTGGCTGCTTTGAGTGCATCTGCGGCATCATTCCCGAGGCCAACGGCCTGATCATCTGCAACCGCGAATACAGCGGCATGACGCCCACCGGCATGACCTTTGGCGAGCTGGCGAGCATGACCGGCGGCGGCGTGCAGACGCCCGGCTTCATGGGCCACGGTCGCCACTTTATCTCCTCGAAGAAGTTCGCCCGCGCCGAGGGCGGCGTCGAGCGCATCGTATGGATGCCCAAGGAGCTCAAGGAGGATGTCGCCGAGCGACTCAACCGCACTGCGAAGGAACTGTGCGGCATCGACAACTTCACCGACATGATCGCCGATGAAACCGTCACTACCGATCCCGCTGAACTGGTCGAATTCCTCACCGAAAAGGGCCATCCGGCGCTGACGATGGATCCGATCATGTGATGCCCACGATCGTCTTTCTTCAGGAGAACGAGCCCGTCGCGCGCGTGGACGTGCGGGCAGGGGAGAACCTGCTCGCCGCCGCGCGCCGTGCGGGCGTCGCGCTCGACGCTCCCTGCGATGGGCGCGGCTCCTGCGGTCGCTGCCGCGTGCGCATCGTCGCGGGCAAAGTAGAGGCGTCGAAGTCGTTTTTACTCGACGGCGCGGATGAGACGGCGGGATGGCGGCTGGCGTGCCTGTGCCGCGTCGCCGGCGACGCTACGGTTGAGACCAGCTATCTGTGAAGGGATTTTTGCATGGCTAACGTACAGAACAACAAGGAAATGGTGCCCTTTGAGCACTACGTCGGGCTGTTTCGCGCGCTGGATCCCGTCGAGGCGGCGCAGCGCTGCGGCGTGCGCTATGACGGCGGGACCTTCCGCATTCGCCTGCTGAGTGTGGATTACGACGTCGCGTGGCCGGAATTCGCCATCGCCTCGGAAACTGCGGACGGCTTGGCGTTGACCAATGTGCCCGCGCAGATTCTCATCATGCGCTATCTGCTCGAGGGACGGGCTTCGTGCGGTACGGGCGCGTTTTTGCCCTATCGCGAGATGCCGTGGGGCGAGGTCTACCTCAAGCCGTTTACGGGTCGCTGCCTGACGCGCGCGGCGTATGCGTTCGGCACGCGACTCGAAGCGTTCGACGCCGCCATGGCGCGTTCGACCGCGCGCCGCATCAAGGGCGGCGATTCCGCATGGCAGGTGGAAATCCTGCCGGGCTATGAGGTGCAGCTCATCGTCTGGGAGTGAGAGGACGAGTTCCCGCCCAGCGCGCAGATCCTCTTTTCCGACAATTTTCCGCAGGCGTT
>CALVPU010000237.1 GCA_944353735.1 uncultured Eubacteriales bacterium
TCGGGATTGAACGCCAGCGCCGCGGAGATGCCCATCGGCACCGACTTCGTCGGCAGCACGACCACGTTGCGGTCCGTCAGCTCGCTCGCCTGCTGCGCCGCGAGGATGATGTTGGTATTGTTCGGCAGGATGAACACGTTCTTCGCGCCGGTGGCGTCCGCCGCGTCGGCGAGGTCCTGAATGCTGGGGTTCATCGTCTGCCCGCCGTCGACGATCTGGTCGACGTTGAGGTCACGGAAGATGTTCGCCAAGCCGTCGCCCAGCGCGACCGCCACGATGCCGTACTCCTTCGGCTCCGCCTGCTTCGCCGCTGCTTCCGCCGCCTGCTTCGCCTCGCGCTCGCGCGCCTCTTCAAACATGTTGTCGATCTTGATGGCGTCCAGCTCGCCCAGCTCCAGCGCATACTGCAGCGCCTTGCCGGGATCGTTCGTGTGCACGTGCACCTTGACCACGGACAGGTCGGAGATGACCAGCACGCAGTCGCCGATGCGCTCCAGCCGCTTGCGCAGCCGCGCGACGTCGCCGTCGCGCATCTCCGGGCGCGGATGGGAGACGATGAACTCGGTGCAGTAACCGAACGTGATCTCGCCCAGCGCCGCGTGGTCGTCCACGAACTCGCCCGGCAGCGAGGTCTCCCCCTTGCCCTGCACGACGTCCGACTCGACCGGCTCGCCGGTCAGCGCCGCGTACATGCCGCGATAGACGACCATCAGGCCCATGCCGCCGCTGTCGACCACGCCCGCCTGCTTGAGCACGGGCAGCAGCTCCGGCGTGCGGCGCAGGATGGCGTCGCCGGAGACCAGCACGGTCTTGAACAGCGCGGCGACGTCCTCGGACTGACCCACCGCCTTCTCCACCTCGTCGGCGATCACGCGCGCCACGGTGAGGATCGTGCCTTCCTTGGGCTTCATGACCGCCTTGTACGCCGTATTCGCGCCCTCGCGCATCATCGCCGCCAGCAGGGCGCAGTCGCTCTCCGCATGTCCGGACCGCGCGCGCGCAAAGCCGCGCAGGATCTGGCTCAGGATGACACCGGAGTTGCCGCGCGCGCCCTTGAGCGCGCCGCGCGCCACGGCGTCCGCCACGTCCGCCACGTCGGTATACGGCTTGGCGTTCATCTCGCGGATCGCGGACGTGATCGTCTGGGTCATGTTCGTGCCGGTATCGCCGTCAGGCACCGGGAAAACGTTGAGCGCGTCGACGCTCTCGCGGTTCTGCGTCAGCAAGGCAGCGCCCGAGGAGAACATCTCCTTGAGCAGCATGCCGTCGATTTTCTTGACCATTCAAACTCTTCCTCTCAAATCCGCCGCTGCGCCCGGGACCGAATGCGGCGCAAAGCCACAGAGCGCCCCTTCTGCGCAGCGGCGCAGGTGATTGCGCCCCTTCGCAGCGCTCAGACGCGGATGTCCTCCACGCAGACGTTGACGCGATTGACGGGTACGCCGGTAAGATGCTCCACCGTATACTTCACGGTCTCGATGATGGCTGCGGCGACGGCGCTGATGGAAATGCCATACTCGACGATGATGAACAGGTCGATGTCCACCTTGTCGCCGGAAGTGCGGATCTTCACGCCGCGCCCGAGGTTCTCGCGCCCCATGAGCTGCACGATGCCGTCCGTCGAGCGCTTGGACGCCATGCCGACAATGCCGTAGCAGCCGAGCGCGGCGTAACCAGCCACGCGCACGAGCACTTCGTCGCTGACGGTCACCAGACCCAACTCTGTGTTGAACTTGCAATCCATATTGAAACCTCCCGTAAAGGATTCGGTCATACAGACACTTCTCACCAACAGTATAACGTTTTTTGCCCGATTATGCAAGCACAACCGCGCACTTTTTTCGATTTCTCCGCAAGATTATGCCTTCATCGCGCGCGAAACGTTCCTTTGGAAGCGAAAAGCCATGCCCCGCGCTGAAGGCGGGCGCATGGCCTGTCCGGAAAACGCAGGCATGTTCAGGGCGAAACCTCGACCTTCTCCACGCGCAACGGCTCGCCGCGCCGCACGAGCAGCGCATAGGGAAAGCGGTTCAGCTGCGTGCACAATTCAAAGTCCCGCCGGGGAAAGACATCCTGCAGGGCGGGATCGAAGAACTTCCTGCCGGACGTCTCGCGCAGGCGCGCGATCTCGGCGGAGATGTCGGGCGACTCGCCGCGCAGCAGCGCAGCGATGTACTCGGCGCAGAGCGTGTCCTCGTCGGTCTCGCGCACGCCGTCGAGTCCCATGCAGACCAGCGAGACCGCCTTCGGCGCGCGAGAGAGGATGTATGACGCCGTCGCTGCCGCGTTGACCAGCGACGCGCCGACGATCTCTTCGGCGCCGGTTGCATTGGCGACGCCCTGCGTTCCAGCGCTGGTGGTGTGCACGACCGCGCGGTCGCGCACGTCGAACGCCTCGAGCTGCGACGGTGAATTGCCGCAGTCGAATCCTTCGCAGCGCCGTCCGCCGCGCTCGCCCACCAGCAGCGCGCCCGGATGCGCGCGCTTGAGCGCAAACGCCTCGTCGATGCCGGCGACCGGCAGGATGGTGCGCGCGCCGCGCGCAAAGGCGTGGCACTCGACGGTGAACGCGCGGAACACGTCGATGATCACCGCCAGTCCGCGCGCCCTGCGCGCGCCCTCGATCAGCTGATAGATCTCAATTTCCATTGCCGTCCCTCCCTGCGCCGAACGGCTCACCGCGCGCCCGCGCCGGAATCGCTTCCCTTGAGCGCGAGGAAGATCAGCCGGTTGGCGTCGTCTGTCTGTTCCGCAACCTGCCCGACCGCGCGGGCGGCTTCCGCCGAGGTAAAGCCCAGCGCGACCAGTGCGGCAACCGCCTCCGCCTGCGTCCCGCTCGCCGCAGCCGCGGGCGCGACCGCCGTTCCCGTCAGCGCCGTCTCGTCGATCTTGTCGCGCAGTTCCAACACCAGCCGCTGCGCGGTCTTCTTGCCGATGCCGGGCACGCGCGTCAGGGCGTGGGCGTCGCCGCTCGCCAGCGCGACGGAGAGGTCGCGCACGCTCATCGCCGAGAGCAGCTGCATCGCCATGCGCGGACCGACACCGCTGACGCCGCGCAGGCGCTCGTACATGCGCTTCTCCTCGCGGCTGTAAAACCCGAACAGCTCCAGCGCGTCCTCGCGCACGCTGAGCGTGCAGTACAGCCTCATTCGCTCGCCCACCGCGGGCGCCGCCGCCAGCGTCGCGCCGCTGACGTTGAGCAAAAATCCCACGCCATGGACGTCCATGACGATCGTATCCGCCGCCTTTTCGGCGACGACGCCTTCGATGTGCGCAAACACATTGCTTCCCTCCCCGTTGGTTTCCGGACCTTTGCATCCCGCCGCGCGTCAGCGAATCGCAAACATGCGCTTCGCGCGCGCGCTGTTCGCGTGCGTGAGCGCGACGGCGAGCGCGTCGGCGGCGTCGTCCGGACGCGCGATTTCCTGCATGCCGAGCAGCAGCCGCACCATCTGCTGCACCTGATGCTTGTCCGCGCCGCCGTAGCCGGTCACCGCCTGCTTGATCTGCATGGGCGTATATTCGTACAGGTTTGGCGTGCGTTCGACCACCGCCACCATCGCCACGCCGCGCGCCATGCTCACCGCCATGCCGGTGGTGATGTTCTTGGAAAAGAACAATTCCTCGAAGGCGACGTCGTCGGGATGATAGATCTCCATCAGCTGGGTGACGCCCTGAAAGATGGCGCGCAGGCGCTGAGGCATCGGTTCGCGCGGCGGCGTGGTCAGCGCGCCGAACTGGATCAGCCGCCGCCGGTCGCCATCGCACTCGATCACGCCATAGCCGAGCGTCGCCAACCCGGGATCAATGCCAAGGATCACCATCTTCGTCCCGCCTTTCAAACATTCCCAATCATCATAGCGAAATCCGTGCCGGTTGTCAAGCGCGCCGGCGTCAAAAGCGCGCCGTGCCAAAACGGAAAGGAACCATTTGAGTTGCCTCAAATGGCTCCGGTGTCGCATAGCCCCATTTGTGATACAGGTAAACTCCCTCTTTGCGCCAAGGAACACGCTGCTTTTGCCCGAATGGAATGTTCCATCCTGCTTTGTTGCTCAAAGCCCCCGATTTTGAAACATTCCCGCAATTTCATCTGCGGTTTCCCGCATTCCTCTTTGGAACCAGACCTCGATCCAACCGTACAGCGTATAGGCAATATAGGCTCTTGTATAGGCTTCTTCTTTCGAATGCCCCGGCTGTGGGCCGCAAAGCCCGATGATCACATCCTTCAGAAGGTAAGTGAGATTTCGTCGATTCAGCAGCGCATAGAAATCCTGGTATTTTTCAAAATGGGCAAACATGGTGCGGAGGAACCCGCTGAGCGGTTTATTCCCTTCCTGCGAGCCTTCCGCCGTCCACTCCTGAAAAAGCCCGCGAATATAGACCCGCAGAATATCTTCCTTGCTGTCAAAGTTCCGGTAAAAGGAAGCGCGCCCGATCCCCGCCTGCTTGCACAATTCGCTGATGGAGATTTCTTCGATTGGCTTCTCCTGCAGCAGCTTCAGCAGCGCTTTCGTGATATGCTCTATGACATAGGCGTTTCGCCCCTCATTGCTCATCGGCGATACATTTCTTTCGATTTGTCTCATTTTTCTGTCCTCCATTGACATCCAGCGAATTTGATGATACGATTGTATCGCCAATACAAATGTATCTCCAATAGTATAGCACAGCAAAAGGAGATTGTCAATGGAACGCGGCGGAAAGGAGCTTAGAATGACACTTATGCAGAAGAGATGGGCAATCATTCCTATCATCGCCGTAGCAGCTTTTCTTTTAGGCCGGCTGGCGGTTCGGGCGTTTATGAATCTGCTGATGGGCGGCACACTGTTTGGAGGAAATTTCCTGTGAGAACAAAAGCGAAAGAAAAGAAGGTGAAAGCCATGCCGGTGGGAATTGGGATTCTGGTCTTTGTATTGGCCTTTATCGCTGGCGTTGTATCAAAGTTTGCCATTGCGCCGTCGTGGGCAAAAGAATACAGCGTCCAGTGGAGCGATGCGTTGGGAACGCGGAAAACGGATCTTCCCTACGGCGACGGGGAGGCAAATAAGTTTGACTTGTACCTTCCGAAGGACAGCACAAAAGGAAGTTACGGCCTTGTGGTGTATCTCCACGCGGGCGGTTTTACATCGGGCGACAAGAGCGGTGACGCTCAAATGCTTTCCTGGCTGTGCAGCAAGGGCTATGTCGCCTGCGGCATCAACTACACGCTCCGAACCGCTTCCAACGATGTCAGCGTGTTCGACCAGTCCAATGAGATCAAGGCCGCCATTCCCCAGGTGGTCAAAGCCGCCGAGGCAGAAGGATATTCCATCGACCGGCTGGTCATGGCGGGCGGCTCCGCCGGGCATACCCTTGCCATGCTGTATGCTTATCGGGACGCGGTGGAAGCTCCGGTGCCTGTCGTACTCACGTTCGGGGCAGTCGGCCCCTCCAGCTTCCATACAGAGGATTGGGACAATTACGGATTTGACCGAAATACGGAGGAAAGCAATCAGGAGGCGGCTGGCCTGTTCGGCGTTATGGCGGGCGCGGAAATCACTGCGGAAGAGATCAAATGTGGATCCTACCTTGAGAAGGTGAAGCCGATCTCTGCTGTGGATTGGATCACGCCGGATTCCGCGCCAACCGTGGTCGCTTATGGCACGCACGATCGCATTCAGCCCTTTAAGGCTTCCCTTCGACTTAAGGCTGCGCTGGAGGAAAACGGCGTGGACCACCAGTATTTTGAATGCACCCATTCCGGTCACGACCTGCAAAACGACAATGCCGTTTACCGGCAGTGGATGGAAACGGTGGAAGCCTATCTCGACAAATATGTGCCGGTGGATTGAGGGGGAAAATGAAGGTATTGAAAATTGCATTGATTGTGATAGCGGCACTCGTTCTTGTTGCAGTAATGGGGATTGTTGTCCTGCTTGCCTATATCAATCATCACAATGAGAATTATTACAAGTACGCAGTAACAGGGGGAGAGATAGAAGCAAAGTATACCGCTCTTGGGGCTCATGATGTCTCCTATATCGAGTTTGATGCGGGAAACGAAACATATAAAAAACATGAGATTTGGTATCCAACGGAAATGACGGATAACAGCCGAACCTATCCGCTTGTTGTGATGGCAAATGGAACCGGAGTCAAAGCCTCACAGTATAAAGAGGTATTTCAACACCTTTCTTCATGGGGGTTTATCGTCGTAGGAAATGAAGACGAAAACTCGAGGGCAGGTACTTCTTCTGCGGCTTCTATTGATTTTGTGCTTACACTGAACGCTGATAGCGATAGCATATTCTATGGGAAAATAGATGTTGAGAATATAGGCATTGCCGGGCACTCACAGGGAGGCGTAGGTGCAGTAAATGCTGTCACAAATCAGGAAAACGCTAAGCGATACAAAGCCCTGTTCACGGCAAGTACAACTTCGCCGTATTGGGGACGGGACGATGTATTGGGCAGGGAATGGGCTTATGATTTTTCCAAAGTGGATATTCCCTGTTTTATGGTTGCCGGAACTGGCATTGTTGACGCCGGGACCGCAACGGATATTGCGGTCAGAGAGGGGCAGGGCATCTGTCCGCTGTGGGGAATGCAGGAATGCTACAACGCCATTCCCAACCATGTGTACAAGGTCATGGCAAGACAAGTGGACAGGGATCACGGAGATATGCTTCGCAGTGCAGACGGATATATGACCGCCTGGTTTATGTGGCAGCTCCAAGGTGACGAGACGGCTGAAGCTGCATTTATGGGAGAAAATGCAGAGATTTTGCATAATGCCAACTGGCAGGATGTTTCGATTGAATCCTCGAACAGATAAATAGTTGCAGAGATAAAGCCCACAGGTCGCTGACCCTGTGGGCTTTGCTGAAATAATCCCGTTCCGGCAAAAGGAAAGCACCGCAATCCTGATACTCATCGTATCAAAATCGCGGCGCTTGTTTGGCGGACCCTAAGGGATTCGAACCCCTGACCTTCTGGTCCGTAGCCAGACGCTCTATCCAGCTGAGCTAAGGGACCTTGCATTTCGCGTCTCGCTCAATGCTCATTTATTATACGTCTTTGACCTGCATTTGTCAAGCCCTTCCTACGTTAAAACTCCGAGACGCTCCGGGACGGTCTCAGCCGTCCCGGCGGTCGTCGGCAAACTCCGCGGCGATGCCGGCGCGGATGCGCTCGGCGAAGGCCTCGTCCTCCTTGAGACGGCGAAGCGTCTCGCGGCTGACAACGCTGTCCGTTCCCAGGCAGGCGCGGCAGCGCGCGCCGCACTCGGGACAGACGCAGCCGAGCGCGAAACTCTCCGCATGGGTCATATAGGTCCCGCACGCGGGACAGCTGCATCGCATGGCAATTCCTCCCTTCCGTCCTTTCCGGAAAAGCGCGGCGCCTCAGCGCTGCGGCGCAAAAACGACGCAGGCCGGCGAGGCAACGCGCGCGGAGCTGCAGTACTCCAGCCGCCCCTCTTCGACGGCAAACGCGGTCAGCAGGCCGTCGTTCTGGTTGGCGCAGACCAGATACTTGCCGTCGGGCGTGAACTGCGCGTCGCGCGGCCAGTCGCCGCGGCTGGAAACCTCGGTCAGCCGCGCGAGCATGCCGTTTTCGCTGACGGCGAACAGCGCGATCACGTTCTGCCCGCGACCGGTGGCAACGAGCATCTTCTGATCCGGGGACAGCCGCAGCGCCGCCGGCGCGTTGGGCGCGCTGCCGTCGCCGACCGGCACGCGACCGATCAGCGCAGCGCTTTCCGGCGCGCCGCGATAGATGAGCAGTTCGCTCTCCAGCTCGCACAGCACGTACCACGCATCGCGCGCCCGCGGAAACGCCAGGTGGCGCGGACCAAAGCCGGCGGGCACCCGCACGCGCACGGCGTCGGGCCGGTCGCGCGCGATCTCCGCCGCGGGATAGAAGAACACGCTGTCCAGCCCCAAGTCGGACACGGCGATCCAGCCGCCCGGCGTCAGCTGCGCCTGATGGACGTGCGGGCCCGCCTGGCGGTCGGCACGCGCGCCGCGGCCCTCATGCTCGACCAGCGGCAGCATCGCGCCGATCGTGCCGTCCTCTTCCAGCCGGTAGCGCGACAGGCTGCCCGAACCGTAGTTCGACACCACCAGCAAATCGCCCACGAGCGCCAGATGGCAGGGGTCGACGCCGTGCGTGGGCTTCATCGACGTCTGCGTCAGCGCGCCGTCGGGCGCGATGTCGTAGCTCTGCACGCTGCCGCCGATCTCTCCGCGGAAGCGCTGCGTTTCGCCGACGGCGTAGAGCCGCTGCCCGTCGGGCGACAGGCAGAGATAGGATGCGTTCACGGCGGGAAAGGTCTGGCAGACCTTCAGGCGACCGTCGCGCAGCGCGACGCGCGCGATGCTCTCGGTGCCGTAACCGCCGACATAGAGGTTGTACTTCATGGTGCCTCCTGACTTTGCTCACTTATACAGCTTGGCGAGCCCGCCCTCGGCGGTTTCGCGATAGATGCGGTTGAGGTCGCGCCCGGTCTGGTACATCGTCTCCACGACCATGTCGAACGAGATCTTGCGCGTGGCGGTGAGGAAGTTGGCGATGCGCACGGCGTTGATGGCGCGCATGGCGGCGACGGCGTTGCGCTCGATGCAGGGAATCTGCACCAACCCGCCGATGGGATCGCACGTCAGCCCGAGGTGGTGCTCCAGCGCGACCTCGGCGGCGTATTCGATCTGGTCGATGCCCATCTCAAACAGTTCCGCCAGCGCCGCCGACGCCATCGAGCACGCCGTGCCGATCTCCGCCTGACAGCCGCATTCCGCGCCGGAAATGGAAGCGTTCGTCTTGACGAGGTTGCCGATGATGCCCGCCACCGCCAGCGCACGCAGCACCTGCCGGTCGTCGATGCGCTTTTCCTCCTGCATGTACTTGAGCACCGCCGGCAACGTGCTGCACGCCCCGCAGGTGGGCGCGGTGACCACCGTTCCCTGCGCGGCGTTCTGCTCGCTGACGGCAAACGCGTAGGCGCAGACAATGCGGTTCTCGCGCGTCTCGGGCCGCTCGTCAATGTGGCGCTGGTTGTACAGGTATTGCGCCTTGCGCTCCACGCCCAATCCACCGGGCAGCGTGCCGCTCTGCGTCAGCCCTTCCTGAATGGCGGCGCACATCGCGCCCCAGACGCCGAGCAGGAAATCCCAGATCTCCGGACCCTCGTTCTGCTCGACATAGTCGCTGATGCGGATGTTCTGCGACTTGCAACGGCGCGCGATCTCGGCAAACGACTTCTCGGCATACACCTCCGGCGGCTGGACGTCCGGACGTCCCTCGATGCGGATGTCGCCGCCGCCGATGCTCATCACGCGCATGAAGCCCGTCTCGCGGCCCGCGCAGCGCGCGGAGAAGTCCAGCGTGTTCGGGTGCGGCAGCTGGACCGACTCGTCCCAGTTAAACACGATCTGCGCCGGCTTTGGCGCCAACGTGTCGACGAGCACGCGGTCGGTGCCGTGCCCGCGCCCGGTCTTGGCGAGCGAGCCGTACAGCGTCACCACGAACGAATCCGCTTCCGGATGCTCCGCCTGAAACAGCTTCGCCGCCTTCTCCGGACCCATGGTGTGCGAGCTGGATGGTCCCTTGCCGATCTTATAGATTTCCCGAATGGATTTCATGGTTCCTCCTCGCTGACGGGCAGTTCCCTGCCGTCGAGCACGGCGCGCGCCAGCGCCTCTCCGCGGTATTGCAGCGTCAGTTCAAAGGCGGGCGCGTCCTCGCACAGAAGCTTGAGAAAGATGCGGTCGCCCGCCCAGATCGGCAGCGACGGCACCGCGTCGCGGTCGATCCACTGAAGTTCGCCCTCGTCGCACGCGCGCAGCCTGCCGGAAAAGCCCGTGGCGGTAAACAGGTACATGTCCTCGTCCTCGTATTCGTCGGAACGGAAGCGGACCACGCCGCGCGCGCGATACGCCGTCAGCCGCAGCCCCGTCTCCTCCTGCACCTCGCGCAGCACGCACGCCTCCGGGGTCTCGCCCGGCTCGATGTGCCCGCCGACGCCGATCCACTTGTCGTGATTGCCGTCGTCCTTCTTCTTCGTGCGGTGCAGCATCAGCCAACAGCCGTCCCGCTCGATGTAGCAAAGCGTAGTGCGCTTCACGCCACTCCCTCCCTGACAATTCTCCAATATTAAGTATAGCACGCCGCGCCGCGCCGTTCAAGCCCGGATGCGCGGCTTTTTTCGCCGCAAAATCCCACGCGCGGCGGCGCTTCGCCTTGCGCCGGCGCACTTTCCATGGTACAATACTGCAAAAAGGCCCGCGCTGGTGGCGCGGGACAGACAGGAGGCCTTCATGGGATTTTTCAAGGCGATCGAGCACAATCCCTCGCTCGAGGGCATGGTGGACCTGAAGCCGGACGTCGCCTTTGCCGAACCGGACGGCGAGCGGCTGGCGATGCAGATCCTCAAGCCGATGTGGAAGGCGGAGGGCGACGGCTTTCCGCTGGTGGTGTTCATTCAGGGCAGCGCCTGGACCAAGCCGAACCAGTTCTGGCAGCTGCCGCAGCTGAGCCTGTTGGCGCGCCGCGGCTTCGTGGTCGCCAGCGTCACGCACCGCTCCTGCTACGAAGCGCCGGCGCCGGCGTTCCTGATGGACGTCAAGGCGGCGATCCGCTTCCTGCGCGCGCACGCGGAGGAGTACGACATCGACGCCGCGCGCGTCTGCGCCTGGGGCACGTCGTCCGGCGGCAACACCGCGCTGCTGCTGGGGATGACCGGCGACGATCCGGCGTTTGAGACGGAGGACTGGGCGGGCGAATCGTCGCAGGTGCAGGCGGTGGTCGACTGTTTCGGCCCCACCGACCTCGTCAAAATGATGGAAGAACAGTTCGCCGGCGTGCCGATGGAGCAGAAAAAGCTGCTGTTCGCGCTTGGCGGCGCGTCCACACCGGAGGGCTGCCGCGAGCGGCTGCGCGCCGTAAGCCCGATCCGCTATGCCGAGCCGGGGCGGACCTTCCCGCCGGTGCTGATGCTGCACGGCGACGCCGACGAGCTGGTGCTCTACCGCGACAGCGAAGTGCTGTACGAGCGCCTCGGGGCGTGCGGCTGCGACGTGTCCTTCGTGCGCGTGCACGGCGCGCCGCACGAAGGCTCGTTCTGGAGCCTGCCGCTGCTGGAGATCATCTTCTCCTTCATTGAAAGCCGGCTCAGCTGAACCAGCCGCGCACAAAGCGCCGCCCGCTCCAGACGAGCGGACGGCGCAGTTTTGCGGAAGCACTTGTGCGGACGGCAGGCGAAGAGCAGACTCCCGCTTCCACAGCACAGTTGGGAGACGCCCTCGTGCAGGCCATTTCGCCGCAATGCGCGTGCAAGACAAACCGGACCGCCCTCCCATGGAGAGCAGTCCGGTTCGCGTCTGAACGATCATCAGGCGGCGGCGTCCTCAGCGGGCTCCTCGGTCGCTTCGGCAGCCGGCTCTTCAGCCGCCGGTTCCTCGGCAGCGTCCTCAGCGGGCTCCTCGGCAGCGGGCTCCTCGGTCGCCTCAGCGGCCGGCTCTTCGGTCGCCTCAGCGGCGGGCGCTTCCGTCGCGGCGGGGGCTTCGGTGGCTTCCGGCTCGCTGCTGTTGTTGCAGGCAGTCAGCGCCATCACAGCCATGATCATAACCAGAACAAGAGCAAAGATCTTTTTCATGGGTTTGTCCTCCTTCTCTTGGATGCGGTAGTAATTATATCCATCCAATGTATTGTTTATGCGGTTGGAAACATGAAATCTCCGTAAATATCTGCCATTTCAAGAAGTTTCCACTTTTCTCCATGATTTCGCCTAAATCAGTGGTCGCTTCTCCGGCATGCCCGCCCGGCGCGGATACTTTTCCGGCGTCGGGCGCGCCTTGACGACGGTGACCAGCCGGTGCGACCAGTCGCGCCCGGGAATGGCGACCGGCGCCACGCGCACGTCGCCGCCGCCAAGGCAGGCAAGCGCCGCGCCCGCCTGAGCGAGCTCCTCGTCCGCGCCCGGACCCTTGAGCGCCAGCATCTGCCCGCCGACGCGCACGAACGGCAGCAGGTACTCCGAAAGCACGTTGAGCGGCGCCACGGCGCGCGCCACGGCGACGTCGAAGCGCTCGCGCAGCGCCGGTTGCCGCGCGGCGTCCTCGGCGCGCATGTGCACCGCCTCGGCGTTCAGGCCGAGCGCGTCGGCAACCGACTGCAAAAACTTCACCCGCTTGTCCAGCGCGTCCAGCAGCACAAAGTACGTCTGCGGACACATGATCGCCAGTGGTATGCC
>CALVPU010000238.1 GCA_944353735.1 uncultured Eubacteriales bacterium
GGTCGTAGGCGTCGGCGACGCGGGCAAAGAATTCGTCCCGCTCGCGCTCGAGCCGGTCGAGCGGCGCGCCCTGCGCGGCCCGCCGGCGCGCCTCCGCGCGGTCGATGTCGAACAGCAGCGTGCGGTCCGGCGTCACCGCCTCCGCAGCCGCTCCATTTATTTGACGTATAAAGTCCTCTCCAAGTTCACGCCCGAACGCCTGATAGGCGACACTCGAGTCCAAAAAGCGGTCGCAGAGCACGATTTTTCCCGCCTGCAGCGCTGGCAGCAACACCGAGCGCACGTGCTCAATGCGCGCCGCGGCGTACAGAAGCGCCTCGCACTGCGCCGACATGCCGCGCGAATCGAGGCTGAGGATCACCTCGCGGATGCGCTCGGCGATGGGACAGCCGCCCGGCTCGCGCGTGGAAAGCACCTCGTAGCCGCGCTGCGACAGCCAGTCCGCCAGCATGCGCAGCTGCGTGGACTTGCCGCAGCCGTCGACGCCCTCGAAGGTGATCATCCGCCCGCGCGGGCGCTCTTCGGGTGCGAGCAGGTGCGCGGTGAGCGCCGCCACGTCGGCGGCGATGAAGTCCGCGCCGGCGTCCTCCAATTCGGCGCGCTCGCCATAGCCGTAGGCGACGCCCACGGCGTGCATGCCCAGCGCGCGTCCGGCGGCGACGTCGTACATGCGGTCGCCGACCATGCACGCCCGGGCGGGATCCGCGCCCTCCGGCAGCGCCGCCAGCAGCTGGGCACGCTTGTCCGCGGAGCGGTTTTCCATCGTCGTGCCGGCGACGCGGTCAAAGCAGCCGGCGAGGCCGAAGTGCTCGAGGATGCGCACGAGAAACGCCTCGGGCTTTGCCGAAGCCACCGCCACCCACGCGCCCGAGCGCCTCAGCGCCCGCAGCAGCGGGGCGATGCCGGGATAGATGCGCGCCTCGAAGAGGCCGACGTCGCTGTAGCGCACGCGATAGAGCTCCACCGCGCGCTGGGCGTCGGCGGCGTTCAGTCCGCAGAGCTTCTGAAAGCTCTCGTACAGCGGCGGGCCCACAAAGCGCCGCAGCACGTCGTCGCCCGGCGCGGCTTTTCCCAGCTGCTCCATCGCCCAGCGGGCGCTGCGCACAATGCCCTCGCCACTTTCGGCGATCGTCCCGTCAAAGTCGAACAGCACCGTCTCGAATTTCACGCGCATCCTCCCGTTCCGGGCGCACTGCGCCCAGTTTGCTGATGTTATTGTACCAAAACAATGTGACAATCCGCGTACGCCGAAGTGATATTTGCCCGCAAACTCTTTCCCTGCGGGCGGCGCCGCACGCGCGCGCCGGGCTTGACAGCGGCGGCGGCGGCACGTATAATAATGTAATGGAGCGCGCGCCCTCGCGGCGCCGCCATATCTCTTGAACGGAGGCATACCAATGTTTCGCTATACCACCCACGGCACCTGCTCGCGCCAGATCCTCATCGACGTCGACGGCGACGTCGTCCGCCACGTCGAGTTCATCGGCGGCTGCGCCGGCAACACGCAGGGCGTCGCCCGTCTGGCGGAGGGCATGAAGATCGGCGAGGTCATCAAGCGCTGCAAGGGCATCCAGTGCCGCGCGGGCACGTCCTGTCCCGACCAGCTCGCCCGCGCGCTCGAGGAGCTCGAGGCGAGCCGCAACGCATGAACCGCCGGCGCGGCGATTCGCCCAGCTTGCGCGCGCCCAGCGCGCCGCGCACGCGCGTGCCGCGCACCGCGCTGAGCCTGGCACTCTGCCTGCTGCTGCCGCCCATAGGGCTGGCGTACCTGTGGCGGCTGGGCGTGTTCCGCCCCCGCGGGCGCATGCTGCTGACCGCGCTCGCCACGGTGGAAATGGCGGTGTTCGCCGCGCTGATGATGCCGCGCGCCACGCTCGAGTCCGCGCCCCTGCCCGTGCCGGGCACGCCCGCGCGCGTCACCCCCGCGCCGGAGGGCGAGGTGCGCACGGCGCTGTCGAACATCGACGAGATCCTGCGCGCCGAGCAGGCCCCCGCGCCGGACACCGGCGACGAGCCCAGCCTCATCTCCCGCATGAACGCCGAGCAGGACGACGCCATACTCGACACCATCGTCTACGCCGTCTACGGCGACGGCGCGCGCTATTACCACAGCCAGCCCGTGTGCGGCAACCAGTCCAACCGCCGCGCGCTGACCCTCGGCGAAGCCATTGCCGAGCGCCTCGGCGCCTGCCCGGACTGCGATCCGCCCGTGTACACCATGGCGATTCCCGCGCCGACCGCCACGCCCGGCGCCTGAAAGCGCAATTGTGACGCCGCCGGGCGAAAAGTCTCAGGAAAGTCATAATTCTACCCTTGACCTGCCGCAAGAACCATTTTATCATGTAAAATAGAATGGTTCTGTGTTTTTATAACGCAGTTTGTCAGAGGAGGACAGAATATGTTTTGCTCGAAATGCGGAAAAACGCTGCCGCCGGACGGCGACAAATGCCCGGCATGCGGACTTCCCATCGGCGAGAGCCGGTTTGACGGTTCGCCGCACACCTCCGCACAGGCGCACATCCTCCCGGGAGACGACGTCCATCAGGTGATGACGCAGACCTACACCCGGACCAACTACACCACCATGGGCGACGCCGACCCCAGCGGCGACGTCGATTCCCGCACGACCTACCGCCCCGCCTACGGCGGCGACGCCATGCCCGAGGACCTGCACCGCGACATGCGCGCGGCGGTCGACGCCATGGACGCCGAGCCGGAGGAGGACGAACTGCCGCCGGACCTCTCCCCCGAGGCGCGCGAGTCCATCGACGCGCTCGACGAGGAGCTGCAGATGGACAGCGTGGACCTGTCCCAGTTCCGCGCCCAGCCGATTGAGTCCGAGGGCCAGTCCGGCATCAGCTCCGACGTCAGCGAGCTGATTCAGCAGCTGGAATCGGAGCCCGCCAAAAAGACCGCGCGCCGCAAGGGCGCCGCTTACGGCGAATACGGCGACGAGGCGGCGGCGGACGGCGCGCAGGGCGGCGACGCGGCGCAGGGCGAACAGCCCGAGGTGTTCAACGACATCGACGAGGAGGAGTTCGAGGAGCTTCGCCATTCCAACTTCAGCCTCAAACAGCTGCTCAAGGTGCTCATCGCGCTGATCGTCGCGGCGGCGCTGATCGTCGGCGCGCTGATGTGGTTCCGCTACATCCGCAGCAACCAGACGTCCTCGCCGATCGAGAACGTGCGCGAGGAGCTCTACGACAGCGGCCTGGCGCTGATCCAGCAGCACGCCGCGCCCGAGCACACCGAGCAGATGCTCACGCTGGTCTCCTCCAGCGGCGTGACGGCGCTGACCCCGCAGCTGCAGGCTTCCGCCGCCGAGGTCGAGGCGCTGCTGCCCGAGGACGCCACGGAAAACGAGCAGCTGTTCGTCGACGCGCTGGAGAGCATCGAATCCAACATCGCCAACTGCATCACCTCCGACGCGCTGGCGCTCAGCCGTCAGGATACCGCCGCCGCGGCGGAATCCGACACGCGCTGGGCGGTCGTCAACAACGCCATCGCCATGCTCGAATCCGCCAAGTCCGCCACCGAGCTGACCGCCATCCTCAACGGCGATCAGATCGAGGTGCCCAGCGCCGAGCCGACGCCCTCGCCGACGCCGCAGCCGGTAAACTACAACACCCGCTCGCGCGGCGACGTGTCCGACGAGGTGCTGGAGATGCAGAACCGCCTGTACGAGCTCGGCTGGCTGCTCGACGACCGCGACGGCAACTTCGGCACGCAGACGCAGACCGCCGTGAAGATGTTCCAGCAGGCGGCGGGTCTGGAGGTTACCGGCATCGCCGACAGCGCCACGCTGAACGCCCTCTACGCCGACAACGCCCCCTCGACGCTCTACGCCGAAGGCGCCACCGCCGGCGAGACCACCCCCGCGCCCGAAGCGACGCCTTCGCCCGCGGCATAACGCCCGCTCCCCTGCGGGGCGTCCCCCGGCATCCGCCGGCGCGCGGACGCCCCGCTTTTCGTTTCCGCTCTTTTCTCCCGATGCGAAGGAGGCGCAGCCATGACCCAACCCATCGTCGCGCTGATCTACGATTTCGACAAGACGCTGTCGCCCAAGGACATGCAGGAATACTCGTTTCTGCCGGGCATCCGCGTGGAACCGGAGCGCTTCTGGGGACTGTGCGCCGACTTCGCGCAGGACCACCAGATGGACGGCGTGCTCACGTACATGTACCTGATGAAGAAGATGGCGCAGGGCGAGCTGGACCTGTCGCGCGAGAAGCTGCGCGAGCTGGGCCGTGACGTCGCCTTCTTCCCCGGCGTGGAGACGTGGTTCGACCGCATCAACGCCATCGGCGCGCAGAACGGCGTCGCCGTCGAGCACTACATCATCTCCTCCGGCCTGACCGAGATCATCCAGGGCTCCGCCATCGGCGACAAGTTCAAGGCGGTGTTCGCCGCCTCGTTCTGTTACGACGCCGCCGGACAGCCCGTCTGGCCCTCCACGGCGGTCAACTATACCAACAAGACGCAGTATCTGTTCCGCATCAACAAGGGCATACTCGACGTCACCAACGACCGCGACCTCAACGCCTTCACGCCGGAATACATGCGCCGCATTCCCTTCACGAACATGATCTACGTCGGCGACGGCCTCACCGACGTGCCCTGGATGAAGATGACCAAGCAGAAGGGCGGCTATTCGATCGTCGTCCACGCGCCGGGCAAGGACGAGATGGCGGACGACATGCTGCTGCAGGGCCGCGTGGACTTCTCCGTACCCGCCGACTACTCGGAGGGCAGCGAGATCGAACAGATCGTCACCATGCTGATGCGCCGCATACTCGCCACGCACGAGCTGTCGCTGCGCCACGCCCAGCAGCTGCAGCGCGCCCAGCGCCGCCGCGGGCACAACCTGCCGCTCAACTTTCCCATGCGCGGCGGGCTGGCGGAAGAGGCGCCGGAATGAGCGCTGGAATGAGCGCTGGATTCGCGGCGCGAGCCGCTCGATAAGCGCCGTCAAAGGAGGTTTCCTGTCCCATGGAAAACAGAATCGCCTACTGCGGGCTGGACTGCGCGGCGTGCGACGCCTATCTGGCGACGCTGCGCGACGATCAGGCGCTGCGCGAGCGCACTGCAAAGCTGTGGTCCGAGCTCAACCATGCGGTCATCCTGCCCGAGGACATTTGCTGCGAAGGCTGCCGCGAGGACGGCGTCAAGACCGCGTTCTGCAACCACCTCTGCCCGATTCGCAAGTGCGCGCGCCAGCGCGGCGCGGCAACCTGCGGCGACTGCGCGGAACTCGAAACCTGCCCGACCGTCGGCGCGATTTTCGCCAACAACCCCGGCGCGCGCCAAAACCTGCGCCCCTGAGCGCGCCCGCATCCCTCCGGCGCAAGGCCTGCGCCGGCACGGGATATTGCAACCCCCTGCGCTTATGCACAAGCGCAGGGGGGTGGTTGCAGCAGGTTGAAAAAGCCATTGCGGTTCCCTCGGCCTGTCATGCCGGATCGCGCGGGCGTTCCGGCGAAGCGCCCAGCGGCGGCTTGCCTGCCGCCTTTTTCAGGCTCTGGCGGTACTGCAGCGGCGTCATACCGGTCGCCTTCTTGAACACGCGGAAGAAGTACTGGCTGTCCTCGTAGCCGACGCTCTTGGCGATCACCGCCACGCTCTGGTCGGTGCGCTCCAGATATTCCCGCGCGCGCTCGATGCGCAGGCCGGTGATGTACTGCATCGTCGACTGGTGCACTTCCTTCTTGAACATCGAGGAGAAGTAGCCCGGGCTCATGTCCAGCCGCGCGGCGAGGTCGTTGATGACGATCTCCTCGTTGAAGTGCTCGCGGATGTAGTCCAGCGCATAGCCGATCTTGTCCGCCGTGTTGCGCTCGTGCCCGGACTCGCGCCGCAGGCAGATGTTCAGCAGCTCGTTAAGGGAGTTGAGCAGCTCGTCGCGGTCGCCGATGCTCTCCACGCGGGAGATCTGCGTCAGCATGTGGTTCATCGTCACGTCGTCGAGGCCGTTGAACGCGCCCAGCATCATGCCGACCACGCGCACCCACAGCATGTGCAGGTACATGGCGCGCCCGCCATGCACCCGCTCCTCGGAAAACAGCGCCTCCAGCTGGCGGCGGATGGCGGCGCGGTCGCCGCGCTGGATGTGCTTGCGCAGCAGCTCGAGGTCCGCCTCGGGAAACGGCTGCGCCTCGCAGTCGGGGATGTCCTCGAAGAAGTAGAGGTTGGAGCGGCCGTACAGCTGGCGCTGGCGCAACGCGGCGCGGGCGTCGGACTCGCATTCGGACCCCAGCGCGCGGCACAGCCGGCTCACGCCGAGCGTCAGCCGCACCTTCATGCGCCGCTCCATGCTCTGGCGCACGGCGAGGAACACGCGCTCCACCTGCGTGCGCAGCCCGTCGCGCCTGTCCGAGAAGAACAGCGCGTACAGGCGCTGGGCGTTGGCATAGCAGTCCGTCACCAGCAGGCCGCAGCCGCACGGCGCCTGCTGGAGCGCGCCGCGCACGGCTTCGCGGGCGTTCGCCGCCTGCGCGCGGGCGCCGGGCGCGCTGATGTGCAGTATGCCCAGATACAGCCAGCCGCCGCCGAACGCCTGCGGACAGCGCGCCCACAGCGCCGGATACGCCTCTTCGGCCCGCGCGCGCAAGCCCTCGGCGAGGATCTGGTTCAGCTCGCGCTCGGCGTCCGGCGGCGCGCTCGCCTGCGCCTCGGCGCGCAGCTCCTCGAGCAGCTCCTCGATCTGCCCGCGCAGGGCGTCGTTGGACACCGGCTTGTTCAGGTAGGCGCGCACGCCGAGGCGGATGCCCTCCTGCGCGAAGCGGAATTCCGCATAGCCGGACAGCAATACGAAGCGCGTGCGCGCGCCGAGCGCCTTGGCCTGCGCGATCAGTTCCAGCCCGCTCATGTCCGGCATGGAGATGTCGACGATGGCGATGACATAGTCCCCGGCGCGAAATCGCTCCAGCGCCTCCGCGCCCGAGCCCGCCTCCTCGACGTCGAGGTCCGAAAAGCCAAAAAACGCGATTCGCGCGCGCAGCCCGCTGCGGATGAGCGCCTCGTCGTCCACGATCAGCAGCTTATACCTCTTCATTCGCCAAGTCATCCTCCGTGATGTACGGCAGCCGCAGCGTAAACGCGCTGCCCTGTCCCTGCCGGCTCTCCACTTCCACGCCGTAGGGCGCGCCGTGGGTCAGCCGGATGCGCTGTCCGATGTTCCAGATGCCGATGCCCTTGCCGCCGCTCTCCACGCCCAGCAGCCGCGCGCGCAGCGACTGGAGCTGGTCGGGCGGCATGCCGGCGCCGTTGTCGGCGATGCGGATGCGCAGTTCGCCGTCGCGCACGCCCGCCCACAGCTGCAGCTTTCCCGGCTCGGCGCGGTGCGCCAGCCCGTGCTGCACGGCGTTTTCCACGATCGGCTGCAGCAGGAAGCGCAGCATGTAGACCTTCTCCGCATCCAGCTCGACGTCGAACTCCGCCTCGAAGCGGTAGCGCACCTGCTGGATGAAGATGTAGTTCTGCGTCTGGCGGATCTCGTTCGCCACGGCGGTGTAGCGCCCCTCGTTCTTGCCCAGACTGTAGCGGAAGATGTCGCCCAGCCGCTGGCAGAGGTCGCAGACCTGAAAGGCGCCGTGCACCGCGCCGATGGCGCTGATCGTCTCCAGCGTGTTGTACAGAAAGTGCGGGTTGATCTGCAATTGCAGGTTGCGGAACTGCTCCTCGCGGATCTCGTTCTGCTGCGCCAGCGTGCGGCGGTTCATGTCGTCCATCTCCGTGAGCATCTGCCCGAACTGGCGGTCGAGCATGGCAATCTCGTCGCTGCCGGCGATGGGCGGCTTGGGCGCGAGGTCGCCCTTGGCGGCATAGCGGAACTTCTGCACCAGCGCGTCCACGCGCCGCGAGAAGTGGCGGAAGTAGAGGTACGACACGGCGACGATCGTTCCCGCCAGCGCCAGCATGATCGGCACCACCAGCTGCTTGATCGCGCCCTTCTCGCGGGCGAGCTCGCTGCGGTCGAACAGGCAGACGACCGTCAACCCGCAGCCGTCCACCGGCGCGCTCAGCGCCGTGTAGCCGCCATCATCCGCAGCGCCGGACGCCCATCCGTCCAACAGCGGCGCGACGCGCTCGTCCGAGGCGTACAGGCAGCGCTCCGTCGCCGTTTCCAGCACCGCGACCTCGTATTCGCCCTGCGAGCGCCGCCCGAAGAGCTGGTCGATGTACAGTTCCAGGCGGATCAGCCCGACCTGACGGCTGGTGAGCTCCTGCACGCTGACCTCGTCGATGGGATAGATCAGCGAAATCGTCCAGCGACCGTCCCACGTCTGGGCGAAGAACTGCGCCTGTCCCTCGCGCCAGCCGCTGCGCCGCCACAGCTCCACATCCCGCTCCGTCAGCGTCGAGGCGCTGGTGCCGTAGGCGGGCGGGCCCATGGAATAGACCACGCAATCGCGGATCTCGCGGTGGTTTTCCATCGACACAGACTTGAACACCTCGGCGCTGACCGCGCGACCGCGGGTGTAGGCGTCGGCGCGGTCATCCGTGAGGGCGTCGAGTATGGTGGTGTTGCGGGAAAGACCGCTCAGGCTGGCGTCATACTGCGCCAGGCGCTCCTCGGCGTTGCCGATGAATTCGTCGACCAGCCACGCATAGGAATCGCGCAGCCGCTCCTCGGTCATGTCCTCCATGCGCCGCAGCGCCATCACGCTCACGAGCAGCACCGGCACCACGCTGATGAGCAGCGCGAACGCCGTCATGCGCACGAAGATGGAGTGAAAGGGCGCGACGCCCGCCCTCGCGCGCCGCTGGCGCATGGCGATCCCTCCTCCCCGCGGTCAGTCGGTCCAGCGCAGCTGCGCGCAGATGGGATAGTGATCGGACAGGTACACGCCGCCGCGCTCGTCCGTCCACTTCTCCACCCCGTCGCAGGCGACCGCGCCGCGCAGGTAGATGTAGTCGATGCACTCCGGCTGGGCGCGCATGAAGCCGTGGAAGGTGACGCCGACGCCCGCGGTGGCGTTGACGTAGCCGGGGAAGCGGTCGAACACCTTCAGCTCCGGGCTGTCGGGCTCGGCGTTGAAGTCGCCCGCGAGCATCATCGGCGCGTCCGGGAACAGCGGCTGCGCCGCCAGATGCGCGAGGATCTGCGCCAGCCCGCGCGCCCGCGCCTGCGAGCCGATGTGGTCGAGGTGGGTGTTCGCCACGCGGAAGGGGCGGCCCGTGTCCGACTCGGCGAACGTCGCCACCGTGGTCACGCGCGGGCAGTCGCTCTGCTCCGGATAGCGCGACGCCGGCACCTGCGGCGTCTCCGACAGCCAGAAGGTATCCAGGCCGATGAGGTTATAGCGGTCGCGGCGGTAGGCGATGGACACCTGCTCGCCGTCGAGCGCCTCGCCGCGCCCGCAGCCGACGACGTAGTAGTCCGTGAGGTTCTCCTTCAGCCACGCCGCCACGTGCGGCAGCACCTCCTGAAAGCAGAGGATATCCGGCTGCTCCCGGGCAATCGTTTCCAGAATCAGCGGCTTGCGAAAGCGAAAGCTGTTGCCGCCGTCCTGATCGTAGTCGCAGCGAATGTTAAAGGTGACAAATTTCATTTCGATCTGTCCTTTCCGCCGCCCGCGCGGCGTCCCGTGCATAAACCCGCTTCCGCGCCCCCATACTATGCGCGAAGGAGCGTGATTGCATGAATCCATTTAATGAAAAGCCCATGAAGCTCGCCGACACGCTGATGGACTGGCGCGCGATCTACCCCGCACCCTACGACAAGCACACCGTCGACCCCTACACGCGCACGCGCGTGATCCTCATGAACGGCACGGAGTTCGAGGCGAACTGGTTCTCGCATCAGTTCTCGCGCCACGCCACGGACAACGACCTGCGCCGCGAGCTGGCCCTGCTGCGCCGCAGCGAACAGCAGCAGCAGAAACTGCTCAGCGCGCTCAAGCCCATCGACGAGACTCTGCTCGAGCACACCATCGGCTATGAGCAGCTCGCCGTCGACCTGACCGCCGCACTGGCGCTGCGCGAGACGAACGGCAACGTCAAAAACGCGCTCGACTTCGCCCTGCTCGAGGACTTCGACCACCTCTACCGCTACGGCGACCTGCTGGAGATGGAGTCCGGCGTGCTGGCGGAGCGCCTCGTCGGCCGCTACACCGAGATCATGCCCGGCCGTCCCACGATCGCCGAGCACCGCTGTCCGTTCGATTCCATCCGCCCGTACATCGACGCCAAGAAGGACGCGCTGCAGACGAAGCTCTGCGTCGGCATCATCACCGCCGCCGAGCAGCAGACGATGAACTACTATATGAACGTCAACGGCGCCTACGTCTCCGACCTCGGTCGCAGGCTCTATCAGGAGATCGGCATGATCGAGGAGCAGCACGTCACCCAGTACGGCAGCCTCATGGACCCGCGCCAGACGTGGCTGGAGAACCTGTTGATGCACCAGTACACGGAATGCTACCTCTACTGGTCGTGCGTCCAGACCGAGCCGGACGCGCGCATCCGCGGCATCTGGCAGATGCTCTTCGAGCAGGAAATCGCCCACCTGAGCAAGGCCGCCGAGATGCTCGAGCGCCTCGAGGGCAAGCACTATTCCGCCGTCGTCGGCAGCGGCGAATTCCCCCAGCCGCTTGAGCTGTGCAGCCAGATCGACTACGTGCGCGGCGTGCTCGCCTCGTCCGTGCAGAACACCGCCGTGCGCGAGGGCTACGCCGACATCGC
>CALVPU010000239.1 GCA_944353735.1 uncultured Eubacteriales bacterium
TTCCGAAGAACTTCCTTCCAAATCCCCGCTCGACTTGCATGTGTTAAGCACGCCGCCAGCGTTCGTCCTGAGCCAGGATCAAACTCTGATGTTCAATCCTTCTCCCCGTACCCCCGGTCTCCGCAGCCCCGCTCGCCAAAGCGGTTCCGCTTCCCCCAGGTCTCCGAGGCGTTTCACTCTCTCGAATCTGACTTCTCTTCGCTTCTTCTTCGCTCTCTGTATCGTTTTCAAGGATCGCTCGCTGCCGCTTCCTCAGGGTCTCAAGCCCCTCGCTCGCTGACAGCTTGATTAGTATACCAAACCACCCTCCCTTTGTCAACCCCTTTTTTGCGGTTTATCTGTTGTTTAACGCATCTCGTCATTTCTCGTCGCAATCGGTCGATTTGGACGTCATTTTGCGCGCAGGAGCGGCTGAATCTGCCGTTCAGCGAGCGCTTCCACCGCCGAATCGGCGAGCAGCGCGAAGTCCGCGACGAGCGAATTCGGCTTCCCCCGCCAGTCGTCCTGCTGGAACGGCACGAAATACACGTGCTTCCGCGGCAGCAGTTCGCCGATGTTGCGCGCGCTCGCGCCCAGGCCGTCGTTGGTCGACACGGCGATCAGCACCGGCCTGCCGTTGCGCAGGTGCGACTTCACCGCCAGCGCGACGGGCGTATCGGTGATGCCGGCGGCGATCTTCGCCAGCGTGTTGCCCGTGCAGGGCGCGACGACGAGCAGGTCGAGCAGCTTCTTCGGTCCGATTGGTTCCACCTGCGCCAGCTGGTTCCAGACCTTGCGCCCCGTGATGCCCTCGAGGATGCCCACCGCCTTGCACGCCGGATAGAAGCGCGTGTCCAGCGAAGCGGCGTTGAACGACATGATCGGGAACAGCTCGGCGCCCTCGCCGCGCAGCGCCAGCCATGCGTCGAACACCGCGGAAAACGTGCAAAACGATCCCGTCATGGCGCAGCCGATGCGCGCGCCTTCCAACCTTCCGCTCATGACCGCGCCTCCTCTCCGCGCGGAAATTCCGCCTCGGCGCGCACGATCGCCCGCATCAGCGCGCGCGCCGCGCTGAATGGACAGTAGCGTCCCGGCAGCTTCGGCTCGCGCCACGCGCGCAGCCCCAGCGACCACGCCGCCTCCAGGTCGACGCCATAGGGCGGGCTGGCGAGATCGACGATCATGGCGTCGGCGTCGGCGCTGCGCAGCTGTTCCAACCCGAGCACGCGCTGCGGCGGCGTCGAAAACACGATCTGCTTGCCCGGCAGCGCCGCGGCGACGTCGCGGGTGGGCACGCTCTCGGCGCCGCGCTCGATGGCGCTGCTGCGCCCTCTGGCGGAGCGCGAAGCGACGGTGACGCGGGCGTTGAGCCCGACGAGCATCTCCGTCAGCGCGCGCCCGATGCGCCCGAAGCCGATCACGAGGCAATGACAGTCGCGCAGCGCCGCCCGCCCCGCGCGCATTGCCGCGCAGATTGCGCCCTCGGCGGTCAGCCAGGCGTTCTCGAGCAGCAGCCGCTCGTCGCGCCAAAGGTCCACCGCTTCGACGCCCTCGGGCGGCGCTTCGGGTGCGCCCGGTCCGCAGAAGTAGACGCGCGTGCCCGGCGCGAGTCCGGCGAGCAGCGCTTCGCCGTCCGCGGTCGGCCAGTGCATCACGACATTGCGCGCGCCCGGCAGTTCGCCGACGCCGGCGCGCGGCACGCCAGGCACCTCCGCCGCGTCGCCGTTCACGGCGCGCGCGTCCCAGCCCGCGCGCATCAGCATCCGCGTCAGGTACGCGAAGCGCGCGTCGCCTCCGATCACCGCATAGTCCATATTCATCCCTCCGTTTCATGCCGCATCGTATGCGCGGAGGGAAGGGCGCGTGCAAAGGCGTCCGGCGCTCGCCCCACGGAGCGCGCCGGACACCGTCAGCATTGTTGTTTTTCGATTGTATTGCGCCGCGTTTTGCACCAAAAGCCACATCTTGCACGCCAGCTGCGCCCGTGCTTTGCACGCCATCTCTCCACAGGCGCTGAACGTAAGCTCCGGAACCTCAACGCCCGCTCCCTTCGCCCGTACGCACCATTTCCCCACCCCGCCCGGCTTTCCGCTTGCGAACCCACGGGAGCCCGCACGCGCCCGGCACATCCTCGCCACAAAGACAAAAAAACTGCCCCAGCCGTGGCTGCGGGACAGTTTTCGCCTTGCGGTCGCGCTTCACTGCGGTTGATTCGCCGTTTCGGGCTGCGGTGGCTGCGGCGGGTCCTGCTTTTTCGCCATGCAGCTGCACAGCGCGTTCTTGATCTCGCACATCGCCTGCGGCATCAGCTCGATGATGCGGTCAATCGGCGCATAGGGCTGCGCCGGCAGCAGGCGGACCTGCTCCGCGCTGGTGACCAGAAAGCCCAGCGGCTGCACGGTGACGCCGGCGCCGGTCCCGCCCGCAAACGGCAGCTCGGCGTCGGTGCGATTGCCGCCGCGCACGGCGTACTCCCCGCCGCCGGCGACGAAGCCGAAGCTCACGCGCGAGATGGGGATGACGGTGCTGCCGTCCGCCGTAGCGATGGCGTCGCCGATGACCGTGTTGACGTCGACCATGTCGCGGATATTTTCCATGGTGGTGGTCATAATGCTCTCGATGGGGTGTCTGTCCATTGTGCGAACCTCCCTGTTGCGTATTCCCATGCGCCCAAGAGCGCGGCAGCCATAATGTGCCCCGCGCGCGCGGAGATCATGCACGTGACCTCGCCGCGGACGCCCGCGCCGGAGAAATCCGGCTTGAGCCGCAGCCTCGCATCCCATCCCGCCGCGCGCAGCGCCCGCTCGAGCGCCATCGCGCCGCCGCAGACCAGCGCCGTCACGGCGGCGTCGCCGGCGCCGAACTCGCCCTGGGCATCCACGCCGAAGCGCACGCGCCGGAGCGCAAACGCCGCGGCGCGCCAGGCTGCCCGGAGCGCCGCGCCGGGCGACAGCCCGCACAGCGCCGTGGATGGCCTGCGCCGGTCGCGCCGGGACAGCGCCCGCGCCCGCGCGAATCGCGCCTCAAACGGCGCGGCGCCCATGCCGAAGCGCACGCCGTCCGGTCCGAGGCGAAGGCACAGTGCCAGCCGCCAGGGAACGGCGCACAGATAGATCAGCGCCACAAGCGCCGCAGTCAGCGGCACCGCCATGTCCATTCCCTCCTTGCCGGCACGCTTCTGCGAGCGCGCCGCACCGCTTCGCTGGATAACTTTTCCCGTTTGCGCCGCCGCTATGCGCGCGCATGCGCGCCGACAAGGTGAACAAGTTAATAAACTCTCGCAGGGAATGCCGCTATGCGCGCGGGTGCGCGCCGACAAGATTGAAGCTGCGGCAGCCGCGGGAACCGCGGTCGAGCCCCGACATGTGCGCGGATGCGCCGAGAGATTTCTTCCCGCCGCCTGCCAGTCGCTGACATGTACGCGGGTGCACCGAAAGATTTCTCCCCGCTGCCTGCCGGTCACTGACATGTGCGCACGCCGCCGGGCACCGCCGTCACAAGCGTCTTTTGTGTCTGCCATGTGCGCAGGTGCACCGAAGGATTTCTCCCCGCCGCCTGCCGGTCGCCGGCATGCGCGCACGCCGCCGGGCATCATCGCCGCAAGCACCACGCCGCCGGACACCATCGCCGCAAGCACCACGTCGCCGGACACCATCGGCGCAAGCGCCTTTTGCGTCTACCATGTGCGCGGGCGCGCGCCGACAAGATTGAAGCCGCGACAGTCGCGGGAACTGCGGTCGAGCGCCGCCATACGCGCGGCACCAAAAACGCCCCGCCGCATCCGCGCGCGGCGAACCGGGGCGCAGGCTTGCCGGCGGGCGCGGCGTGTGCTATAATGGCGCAAAGGCGACGTGGACGGAGGGATCGCGATGGATGGGCGAATCGTTGCAAATGTGCTGGGCGAGCCGCTGGAACTGGAAACGGCGGAGGGGCTCTTTTCACCGCGGCACGTGGACCGCGGCACGCTGGCGATGCTCTCGGTCGCGCCGCCGCAGCCGGGCATGCGCGTGCTGGACCTCGGCTGCGGCTGCGGCGTGGTGGGCATCGTAGCGGCGCGCCGCTGCGGCGCGGAAAACGTCTGGATGACGGACGTCGACCCGCTCGCAGCGGAGATCGCGCGCAGAAACGCGGCGCGCAACGGCGTCGCGGGCGTCCACATCGTCTGCGGCGACGCACTTTCCGCCGTCGACGCCGCCGGTTTCGACCTCATCCTCTGCAATCCGCCCTATCAGACCGACTTCGCCGTCGCCAAACGCTTCATCGAGAAGGGCTTCAACCGCCTCCGAATCGGCGGCTCGATGGTGCTGGTCGTGAAGCGCGCCGCCTGGTATCGCAACAAGCTGCGCGCGGTTTTCGGCGGCGTGCGCGACTGCGAGGTGGACGGCTACCACGTCCTCACAGCCCAACGCCGCCAATTCGCGCGCGGCACCGCGCGCAAGCCCGCGCCAAAGCAGGCGCCCGCAGCGCCGGAGGATTGAGGCGGGATGCCTGATCGCAGTCAATCCAGGTCCCGCGGTTCAACCCTCGATCGACGGCTTCTGCTGCTTCACTTTTGATAAAATCACTGAAAAGAATGGGCTTGTGTAACTACGATTATCCCTTAGTATAGTAGTGATAGGGACACCCTACTCTCGCGGAAACTGTCCCCATCAAAAATATCCCTTCCTTTGCTCTTTTTTCAGCTTGTACGCCTTATAGTCATAGTAGGCGCAAGCCACAAAATCGCCTAGAATATCAAAAGACACGAGTATTATACATAATAATAAGTTACCTATACGTCCTATCGGCGACCAAATGCTCCACACTTTAGATAGCAATGATGCACATAAAGTAACTGCCGTGATCCAAAATTCGGCGTATGCAGTAATCAACCGTACTGCAAAATACCGACTTGCAATTGTATCAATTCCGCTCTTTAAAAACAGTCGGCAGAGTTTTATATTCTTAACAGTAATCTTTTTACCAAACGTACACTTATGAATTTTCCAATAACTTCTATAGAGACTACTGAGTCTCATTCTTTCAAAAGGAATACAAATTAGTAAAAATAGGGCATATATTCCAGGCTGCGTCATTATCTCTTCTCCCCTATCGCGCTCTAATCAGCATCAATTTCCCCTCTGCATAATCGCGACCGCTGATTGTTCCTTCGCGGACTACGCTGCCGCCAGCTGTAACCACATCGTTCGCGGCAGCCTCTCCGACAGCGCCGTCGATATACTATATCAGAATCGCGCACTGCATTTGCCGGGAAAGTGCTTTTGCGGCATGCTCCCGCTTCTATCCACGATTTTCACGCGCAATTCTGGACAGCCTTCTTCACCGGGCAATGTATACGTCATAGATTCCTTCAATCTCTGCAGCGATCGATGGCGGCAGCGCTTCCACAAGCTTTCTATAGTTCCTGCGCGTATAGCGAATCTTGAGCAGATCTATGCTTGGCGCAACTTCGTTGATGTGGGATAATTCTTCATCGCTCAAGCGCTTGTTCGTCAGGACGAAAAAGTGCACTTTGTATGCCCCCAACCAATTCCCGTGCATGTAATAAGCATATTGAACGCGCGGATAGTTGGAATACTTCAATCGCCGTCCGCTCCGGAACAGGGGCTTATACAGTATCCCCTCCGCATCCAGAACAATCATCAGGCACCAGCGTTCAGTAATGCAGCAAGCCACTACAATGGAGAGGATCACCCAGAACATCAAAAAAGCTCCGACCCAGAATTCAATGAAGAGAAAAGGCGTCACCATCGCGATTTCCGCAGCAAACATGCCCAAATACGCGTATACGAGCACCTCGTTGGTCAGAATGGTACGCTTGTTCATGCGCCTCGCTCCTCTCCATTGCAGAACGGCTTAACGGAAGCATTTTCCCTGCCGATCGTATTCTATCGCATTGATATCCGCATTGTCAACCAGCGTTCCGCGCAGATACTTTCAACCTTTATCCGCAAAATCGTTGGCAGGCAGCGCAAGAAAAGCGCTGTCAGGCGAAGGAAGAATCGCCGAAAGCGGCCTCCGGCGATTCATGTTCATGCAGTACCTGCGGCATGGCGCGGGCAGGCACAGGCGAGCATCAGGGCGGAGCTGCCGGGAAGGTCCCCACAACGCGCATGCGCCTGCGGCTTTCGCGAATATGGTCATGCCTTGCGTGCGTCGTCCCGCATGCCCTCTGCTCCACGCGCGCGCCCGCGGACTTCGCGGTTGAGGCGTTCAATGACGTTGCTCATGCGGATCCGCGTCCATTGAACAGCCCTCAGGCTTCTTTCCGATGTTTGTGTCGCGACGCCATTCCGCCTGTCATGTCCATTCTTTTGCGCAATTTATTGTGCCTTACGACCCGCGAAATCAGCAGACGCAAAACTGCACCCTGCGCCACCTGACCGCATAACAGCATCCCAAAACGCACAAAACCCTCCGCGGTGACAGGATTATTCCCGTTCCCCACGGAGGGTCCCTTTTTATTTCTTCAGCGCGTCCAGCAGCTCGTCCACTGTCTTGCCGCTCTCGGCAAGCGCGGCGACCAGCGCGTCGTATTTCTCTTTCTCCGCCTTCTTGACCGCACGCGCCTTCGCCAGCGCTTCCTTCCGGCGCGCGCTGCGCTCTTCCGCGCTCAGCTTCGGCTTCGCCGCCTTGGCGGGCTTCTCCTTTGCCGCCAGCAGGCGCGCCTTCTTGGCCTCTTCCTTCTCCA
>CALVPU010000240.1 GCA_944353735.1 uncultured Eubacteriales bacterium
TCCTTGCCGAGATTGCGCCCGCCGGCGTGCCCGACGCCGTCGTCCTCCCGGCTGCTCTTCGAAACGGGCAGTCCGGAGCGCCGCGCCCGCACTACACGCCGAGATAGCGCTCAATGGCGTGTCCGACGCCGTCGTGGTCGCGGCTGCTGGTGGAAACGTGCAATCCGGAGCGCCGTGCCCGCACTACACGCCGAGATAGTGCTCGATGGCGTGCCCGACGCCGTCGTGGTCGCAGTCGTCGGTGATGGCGTCGGCGGCGGCGCGCGCGCCGGGCACGGCGTTGCCCATCGCCACGGCGAGTCCCGCCATCTGAAGCATGTCGACGTCGTTGTCGCTGTCGCCGACCACCATGACGCGCTCCGCCGGGATGTTCAGCAGCGCGCACAGCTGGCGCAGCGCCCGCCCCTTCGTGGACGTGCCGCTGGAGAGCTCCAGCCCCAGTCCGGTGGTGTCGACGATCATCAGCCCCAGCCCGCGCAGCGCCGCGCGCACCTGAGCGCGGTCCTCCTCGCAGGTGAGGTAGAGGTTGAACTTGCTCACCTCGGCGCTGCCCGCCAGAAACCACTCGAACAGGTCCTCGCGCCACAGCGATCCGCTCTCGAACACGCCGCGGAAGGTTTCCGCATGGTAGGCGGCGATCGACGCGCCCGGGGCGCAGCGCATGTAGGACTGGTTTTCGATGAACATCTGCGCCAGCAGGTCAAACGAGCGGACGATTTCGATCACGCGCGCGGCGACCGGGCGCGTGATGATTTCGTGGCGCAGGTCGCGACCGGTGCGCGCGTCGTGGATGCAGGCGCCGCTTTCGCACATCAGGTAGCGCAGGCCGGGCATGAGCGCGGTGTGCTCCGCGAGCTCGGACAGGCAGCGCCCCGTGGCGATGGCGACGGTCTTGCCCGCCTCGATGGCGCGGCGCACCGCAGCGCGCGTGTAGGGCGTGGTCACGTGGTGGGAATTGAGCAGCGTGCCGTCCATGTCCAGCGCGATCAGGTCGATGTCGCGGACGGCGGTCTTTGTCGGCATAGCCATCACCTCGAGGATATTATCGGAAATTTCGACTGCACTCGCCACCATGCGCGGCAAAATGCGCGTAAACTTCTGATGCTGCAAGCGTTGCGGAGAAGCAAAGGCGCGCTATTCGCGCAGGTCCGGCGCCTTGAGAAATTCGATGCCGTATACCATGATGCCGCTGGCGATGGCGGCGATCTCCTCCGCGCCGGTCGCCATGTCCTCCTGCGCCCACTTTTCCAAAAGTCCGATGCAGCCGGAACTGACGAAGGCGTAGTAATAGCTCAGCTGGCGCGGCGTGGCGTCGAAGCGGCGCGCATAGACCGCCAGACAGCGCTCGCGCGCCATGTCGAGCAGCCGCGCGGTGAACTCGCGGTCGCCGTGCGGGCCCAGCGTGATGGCGCAGATGTCCTCGTTTTCCTTGAGGCAGCGGAAGATCACCGACGTGAGCGCCAGCAGCGTCGGTTCCTGCGCGTCCTCCGCCAGCAGCGGCTCCAGCGCGCGCTGCAGGTCCGCCATCAGTCGGGCCTCCATCTTTGCCAGCAGGTCGTACAGGTCGGCGTAGTGGGCGTAGAACGTGCCGCGGTTGATGCCCGCCGCCTCGCACAGTTCCTTGACCGATATGCGGTGGATCGGCTTGGCGCGCAGGAGCTGCGTAAACGCCTTTTCGATGAGGATCTGCGTCACCCGCGCGCGGTGATCCTTCGCCTTCGCGGCGCCCGGAACGTCCCGTTCGTTCATGGTCAAACACCTCCGAATTCGTAAACAATTTGTGGCAAATGTACATTTCGCGTGCGGTCTGTTGATGAACATGCGCGCGCTGCCGCAGCTGTTGGTTGAATTTTCATGTCCCTCATAGTATAATACAGTTGGGATAGAAAATCAACAGCATGTTCATTTTCGATAGGAGGTGTTTGAAAATGAAACGTGTGTTTATCATTACCGGCGCGAACGGTCACCTCGGCGGCGCGCTGGTGCGGCTGCTGCGCGGCGGCGATGCGGAGATCCGCGGGCTGATCCTGCCGTCCGAAGCGGCGCCGGAGAACGGCGAAGTCCGCTATATCCGCGGCGACGTGCGCGATCCGAAGAGCATGGAGCCGCTGTTTGCCGGAACGGAAAGCGCGCGGGTCTGCGTGATTCACACCGCCGGCATCGTCGACATTTCGGAGCACGTGTCGCCGGCGATCTACGACGTCAACGTTAACGGCACGCGCAATGTCATCGCCCTGTGCCGCGAACACGGCGCGCGCCTGGTGTACGTCAGTTCCGTGCACGCCATCCCCGAGGGGGACGACAACGAGGTGCAAGCGGAGGTCGGCGCCTTCTCGCCCGACCGCGTCATCGGCGGTTACGCCAAGACGAAGGCGGAAGCGACGCAGGCGGTGCTCGACGCGGCGCGCGACGGGCTCGACGCCGTGGTCGTACAGCCGTCGGGCATCCTCGGTCCCTACGAGGCGTCGGGCAACCACATGGTGCAGATGGTCGCCGACTACGTGCGCGGCAGGCTGCCGGCGTGCGTCGTTGGCGGGTACGATTTCGTCGACGTGCGCGACGTGGCGAAGGGCTGCGTGCAGGCGGCGGAAAAGGGCCGCAGCGGGGAGTGCTATATCCTCTCCAACCGGCGCTATGAGATTCGCGACCTGCTGAAGATGATCCGCGCCATCTGTGGCGGACGGCGGCTGCCGGTGCTGCCGATGTGGATGGCGAAGGCGGCGGCGCCGCTGCTGCAGGTATGGGCGAAGATGCGCCACGAGCGTCCGCTGTACACGCGCTATTCGCTCTACGCGCTGTGCAGCAACAGCAAGTTCAGCCACGACAAGGCGACCATGGAGCTCGGCTACCGTCCGCGCGACCTCTTTCAGACGATGAAGGACACGGTCGCATGGCTGCGCCGGCCCAAGGGGACCAGCCGGTGATGCGGCGGCGAACGACAAAGAGCGTCCCGAAGCCGAATGGCTTCGGGACGCTTTGAGCGCCGACAAAGCCCGCAACCGCAAAAATCGCCCTGATATATAGAAAATCAGAGGCGATTTTTGCTTCCTGCGTCAGCTGCACGTGCATCCTGCGGTCACTTACGTCTATGTAAGCTCCCTTGGATGCAAGCTTGCTTCCTTGGCTTGCAGGCTTTCTCAACGCTCCGCCAGTCTATTGACTTTGTCAACAGACTGAGCGTCCCGAAGCTGAATGGCTTCGGGACGCTTTGAGCTGTTTTGAACGAAAATCAGCGCTTGCTGAACTGGGGAGCTCTACGGGCTGCCTTGAGACCGTACTTCTTGCGCTCCTTCATGCGCGGATCGCGGGTGAGGTAGCCGGCCTTCTTGATGGCGGGCTTGAGCTCGACGTCGGCCTTGACCAGCGCGCGGGCGATGCCGTGACGGATCGCGCCCGCTTGACCGGTGAAGCCGCCGCCCTTGCAGTTGACCAGCACGTCGAACTTGCCGAGCGTGTCGGTCAGCACCAGCGGCTGGCGTACGACGGTCTTGAGCGTCTCATAGCCGAAGTACTCGTCCAGACTGCGCTTGTTGACGAGAATATTTCCCTCGCCGGGGACGAGGCGAACGCGGGCGATCGCCTTCTTCCTTCTGCCGACGGCATGGAAGCAAACTCTATTCATGATCGTACTCCTCCCGAATTACAGCTTGTACTCGACGGGTTTCTGCGCCTGCTGCTTGTGCTCCGGACCGGCGTAGACAAACAGCTTCTTGGCCATGCGGTAGCCGAGGGGTCCCTTCGGCAGCATGCGGCGGACGGCCTCGCGGAACGCGAACTCGCTCTTGGTCGCCATCAGCTTGCGGTAGGGGATCTCCTTCAGTCCGCCCGGATAACCGGTGTGGTAGCGGTAGATCTTCTTGTCCAGCTTCTTGCCCGTCAGGACGAGCTTGTCGGCGTTGACGACGATGATGTAGTCGCCGCAATCGCAGTTGGGAGTGAAGGTCGGCTTATGCTTGCCGCGCAGCATGGACGCCACCTGAGAGGCGAGACGACCGAGCACCTGACCCTCGGCGTCGATGACGTACCACTGACGCTCGACCTCCTGAGGCTTCGCAATATACGTACTCACGAGTGAATTCCCTCCAAATTCAGATCAATGCTTTGCAAAAGTTTGGTAAGGACTTTTGCCATCATGTCCATGCCCGGGGCTAGTGAGCAGATTGACACAAGATGTATTGTACCCCATTTTCCCCCTTGCGTCAACTGTCCGGGCGTTGGTTTGCAGAATTTAACACGTCTGCCGGGAATTTGTGAAGGGCGCGGTCGGCGCAGCACGCCAGCGCAGCCAGCGAGAACACGCTTGCCCAGCCGAGTATCGGATAGCCCAGCTCGACGGCGCGCGCAAAGCCGAGCAGCAGCGCCGCGCCGCTGCCGCCGGCGAGCATGACGAGCGCCGTGCGGCGGCAGCGCGGACCGTCGCCGAGCTGTCCGATGAGCGCGCCGAGCGCCGCCGCGAGCGTGACGATCGAGCCCAGCGCCATCGCTGTTATGGCGGCGTAATAGCCGAATGTACCCCAGCGCGCGGCGAGCAGCACCGTGGGCAGCGCCTGCGCCAGCAGCTCATCGCCGCCGCGCAGGACTGCGGCGTTCGCGGCGCAGAGCAGCGCCAGCATCAGCGCTCCGCACCGCGCGCCGAAGGCCGCCGGCGTGCCGGCGGCAGGCGCAAAGGCGGCGATCACGCCGCCGGCGATCGAGGCGCTGAGCGCAGCGTGCAGCGTGCCCATGAGGATCGCCGCGGCAGTGGAGCCGCGCAGTTCGGCGTCCACCTCGCAGCGCAGGCGCGGCGCCGCCTCGCGTGGGTCGATCGCCAGCGCGAGGAAGAACGCAGCCAGCAGCGCCAGCGTTCCCGCGCCGGCGGCGGACAGCGCGCGCATGCCGCGCAGGTTGAGCAGCAGCGCCGCGCCCAGCGCA
>CALVPU010000241.1 GCA_944353735.1 uncultured Eubacteriales bacterium
GGCGGCGCGACGGCGCCCACCGAGCGCGTCGCCGAACTCGAGGCCGAGCTGGCGGCGTCCACCGAGCGCGTCGCCGAACTGGAAACCGAACTCGAGACGTCCGCGAGCCGCGTCGCCGAGCTCGAGGCTGAGCTGGCAGCATCCGCCGAACCGGCGTCCATCGACGCGGCGGCGCCGGAGTCAGCCGGCGCAACTGAGCCGGATGCCGCCGAACCGCAAGCTGCCGGCGCAACTGAGCCGGATTCTGCGGACGCCGAGCCGGCGGACACGGACGCTGACGAAACGGGGACCGAACCCGCCGCGCCGCGCGCGGCGCAGTCGCTGGAGGAGATTCTCGCCTCCGACATCAGCGACGCGGAGAAGCTCGAGGCAATCCAGTCGCTGGAAGCGGAGCTGACCGAACAGGCAGCGGCGCTGGAGGAGACCATTGCCGAACTGGAGGCGCAGCGCGCCGCGCTGAGCGACGCCGAGGGCGAATTGGCGCAGATGGAGGCCGACCTCGAAGCCGCGGAGGCGTCGGTGGCGGACCTCGAGACCCAGCTCGCCGACGGCAACGCGCGCATCGCCGAGCTGCAGGGCGAAATCGAAGCGCTGAGCGCGCAGAGCGAGACCGACTCCGCGGCGCTGGGCGCGCTGGAAGCGGAGCTGTCCGCGGAGCAGGAGCGCTCCGAAGGACTGGCGGAGGACCTCGAAGCCGCGGTCGCCGACTATGAGCGGCAGCTGGCGGAGCTGCAGGCGTACCGCATCTCGCGCGACCCCATCGCCGGCGAGGCGGTGGCGTCCACCGGCGCGATAGACGTGGTGCACATTGCCGGCGACGGCGTGACCGGCACGTGGTCGTACGCCAACGGAACGCTCAGCGGCAACACCGTGGAGCTGGCGATCGTGCTCGACGGCGAGGAAATCTACCGCTCCGAGCCGCTTGCACCGGGCGAGTCGCTGGTGCAAATCGCGCTCGACCAACCGCTCGCGCCGGGCAGCTACGCCGCGGAGGCGGTCACCACCGTCCGCGACGCCGACGGTTACGAGTCGTTCACCAGCCGCGTGCCGGTGCTCCTCGAGGTCGCCGCGCAGTGACGCGGCGCAGCGCGAATTTCCAATGGGACCGACAACGGGAGGAAATGCCATGAAGATCGGCGTCAGCAGCTACAGCTTTGCCCGCTACATGAAGCACACGGGCGCGAATTATTGCAAGATCTGCGACCTCGCCCGCGAAATGGGCTTCGACGGCATCGAGTTCATCGACCTCGACCTCGGCGTGCAGCCGGCAAAGGATGTGCCCGCGCTCGCCGCCGAGATCCGCGCCCACTGCGACGAGATCGGGCTGCCCATCGCCGCGTACACCGTGCATGCCGACTTCATCGACGGCGCGGACGAGGTCGAGCGCCTCAAGCGGCAGGTCGACGTCGCCGCCGTGCTCGGCGCGCCGGTGATGCGCCACGACGTCACCTGGCGGCGCGACATCCCCTGGCGGGAGATCATCGCGCGCACCGCGGCGGACATCCGCGCCGTCGCCGAATACGCGCAGGGCAGGGGCGTGCGCACCTGCACCGAGAACCACGGCTACGTGCTGCAGGACGCCCACCGCGTCGAGGCGCTGATGCTCGCCGTCAATCACCCCAACTACGGCTGGCTGGTGGACATGGGCAACTTCCTCTGCGCCGACGAGCCGCCGATGCACGCGCTGCCCATCGCCGCGCCCTACGCCGTGCACGCCCACGCCAAGGACTTTCTGCTCAAGCGCGAGAATCCCGGCGAGGGCTGGTTCCCCACGCGCAACGGCTGGTCGCTGCGCGGCACGATCGTCGGTCACGGCGTGGTGCCCATCCGCGACTGCGTGGCGGCGCTGCGCAGCGCCGGCTACGACGGCTGGCTGTCGCTGGAGTTCGAGGGCATGGAGGAGAACCTGACGGCGCTTCGCTGCGGGCTGGCCTACCTGCGCGGCGCAACCACGTAAAAAAAAATTGCGCCGGCGGGCAATTTTGCCTTGACAGCGGCGCTTCAGTATGGTAAACTGTTTTCCAACAAACGCGATGACCGGGAAGAAGTAAGCCGGGCAGACGCCTGCAGAGAGCCGCCGGATGGTGCGAGGCGGCGGCGGAAGTCCGTGCCGAATACATCCCGCGAGCGGCGCGCTGAACGGCGGCTCGTCCGCCCGCGTAGGCGGCGACGGGTTCGCCCGTGATCGCGAAGGGGTATCAACGGCGGCACGCCGGGCGTACCCGACGAGGGTCGTCTCCGCGAGGAGGCGCCGAACAGAGGTGGTACCGCGGGCAATCGCATCAGGCAGCCCGTCCTCTCGTGTCCCCAGTGGGCGCGGAGGGCGGGCGCTTTTTCGTCCTCCGCAGGCAAGGAGCAAAGGAGGAAGAAACATGTTCGTCAAACTCGCAATGCTGGTGGTGTTCTTCGCGGTGATGGTGGCGGTGGGGCTGTACTGCCGGCGCCACGCTGCGGACGTGAGCGGCTTCGTGCTCGGCGGCCGGGCGGTGGGACCGTGGCTGACGGCGTTCGCCTACGGCACGTCGTACTTCTCGGCGGTCATATTCGTCGGCTACGCGGGACAGTTCGGCTGGCGCTACGGCATCGCCTCGACATGGATCGGCGTGGGCAACGCCCTCATCGGCTCGCTGCTGGCATGGGTCATTCTCGGACGGCGCACGCGCATCATGACGCGCCAGCTCGACAGCGCCACCATGCCGGAGTTCTTCCAGAAGCGCTACGGCAGCCGCGCACTCAAGATCGGCGCTTCAGCGATCATATTCGTGTTCCTGATCCCCTACACGGCATCCCTGTACAACGGCCTGTCGCGGCTGTTCGGCATGGCGTTTGACATCGACTACACGGTGTGCATCGTCATCATGGCGGTGCTGACGGGCGTGTACGTCATCGCCGGCGGCTACATGGCGACCGCCATCAACGACTTCATCCAGGGCATCATCATGCTCGGCGGCATCGTGGCGGTCATCGCGGCGGTGCTCAACGAAAACGGCGGCTTCACCGCGGCGCTCGACAGCCTCGCGCGCGTCGCCGATCCGGCGGTGACGGACATGCCCGGCGCCTTCGCCTCGTTCTTTGGACCGGACCCGTTCAGCCTGCTGTGCGTGGTGGTGCTGACCTCGCTGGGCGTGTGGGGACTGCCGCAGATGGTTCAGAAGTTCTACGCCATCCGCTCGGAGAACGCCATCAGCAAGGGCACGATCATCTCCACGCTGTTCGCGCTGGTGGTCGCCGGCGGGTGCTACTTTCTGGGCGGCTTCGGGCGGCTGTACGGCGGGCGCGTGGACGTCGCCGCGGACGGCTACGACGCCATCGTGCCGGCAATGCTGGAAAACCTCTCGCCGGCGCTGATGGGCGTCGTGGTCATACTGGTGCTGTCGGCGTCGATGTCGACGCTGTCGTCGCTGGTGCTGGCGTCGAGCTCGACGCTGACGCTGGACCTGATCAAGGCCAACCTCGTCAAGGACATGGACGAGCGCCGGCAGGTGCTGGTGATGCGGCTGCTGATCGTGGTCTTCATCGCGATTTCGGTCGCGCTGGCGATCGTGCAGTACCGGCAGAACGTGACCTTCATCGCGCAGCTGATGGGCGTGTCCTGGGGCGCGCTGGCGGGGGCGTTTCTGGCGCCGTTCCTCTACGGGCTGTACCTGCGCCGCGCCACGCTCGCCGCCGCGTGGACGAGCTTCGCCCTCGGCGTGGGCATCATGGCGGTCAACCTCTTCGCCCCGCAGATGTTCCCGGCGTGGCTGCAATCGCCGATCCATTGCGGCGCGTTCGCCATGCTCGCCGGACTGGTGGTCGTGCCCGTGGTCAGCCTCTTTACCCCTCAACCCGACCGCACCATCGTCGACCACGCCTTCGCCGGCTACGCGCGCGAAGTCATCGTGCCCGCCAGCGAATCCCTCGGCGACGACGCGCGGCGCTGAGCGCAGGGCGGTTGCAAAACCGGCGAAATGGGGTATAATAGGAATGACTACATATTGAGGGATGTGATTCCTTGGCACTTTTGCACGTCGATTTCTTTTCCCACGTCCTGGGCATGGAAATGCAGATGGACGTTGTGCTGCCGGAGGCCACGCGCGGTCAGATCGGCATGGAAGGCCGCGACGGCGGCGCGGCGTGGAAGACGCTGTACCTGCTGCACGGCATGAGCGACGACCACACCATCTGGCAGCGCCGCACCTCCATTGAGCGCTACGCGGCGGACAAGGGCATCGCCGTGGTCATGCCCACCACCCATCTGGGCTGGTACACGGACATGTACCGCGGACTGAAGTACTTCTCCTTCATCGCCGGCGAACTGCCGAAGATCTGCCGGCAGATGTTCCCCCGCATGTCCCACCGGCGCGAGGACACGTTCGCGGCGGGGCTGTCGATGGGCGGCTACGGCGCGCTCAAGTGCGCCCTGCGCGCGCCGGAGGTGTTTTCGCGCGCGGCGTCGCTGTCCGGCGGCGTGGACGCGGCGGCGGTGGCGGCGGACGTCGCCTCGCCGAACGCCCGCCTGTGGTACGACATCTTCGGCCCCGTCGACCGCATCCGCGGCTCGTTCAACGATCTGTTCGCCGCGGCGGAGGAAATGAAGGACTCGCCGCTGCGCCCGGACGTGTACATGTGGTGCGGCACGGAGGACTTCCTCTACGACCAGAACGTGCGCATGCGCGACCACCTGCGCGCGCTGGGCTACAACCTCTTCTACGAGGAATCGCCCGGCGATCACCAGTGGAAGTACTGGGACGCGAAGATCCAGACCGCGCTCGACTGGCTGGTTCCGGGAAAGGAGGCAAAGTGACATGGCGCTGATCCGCATCGGCTTTTTCTCCGAGGTGCTGGGCATGTGCACGTCGTGCGACGTCGTCCTGCCGCAGCAGCTGGACGCAGACGCCCCGGCGCGGACGTTCCCGGTGATGTACCTGCTGCACAACCTCACCAAGAGCCACTCCACGTGGCAGCGCATGAGCTGCATCGAGCGCTACGCCCTCAGCCACGGCGTGGCGGTGGTGATGCCGGACGCGCAGCTGAGCAGCTACGCGGACATGCTCCACGGCGGCAGGTTCTTCACCTACATCGCCGACGAGCTGCCCGGCATCGTGCGCAGCTTCTTCCCGGTCAGCGCCAGGCGCGAGGAGACGTTCATCTGCGGCTCCTCGATGGGCGGCTACGGCGCGCTCAAGATCGGCCTGTCGCGCCCGGAACAGTACGGCGTTATCGGCAGCCTCTCGTCGGGCTACACCAGCTATCGCGGCTACATCTCCCGCGTCGACGACCGCGGGCTGTCGCTGCAATACCTGACCTTCGGCGAGACGGGGCTGGACGAAGAGGACGTCGAGACCGCCGAGAAGGCGCGCGCCATCGTCCGCTCGGGCAGGAACATCCCGCGCATCTTCATCACCTGCGGCACCTCCGACCCGATCCTGCTCGACAACGCCCGTCAGGCGCGCGACTTCTTCTCCTCGTTTGAAGGCAATCCCTTCGACTTTGAATACACCGAGCACCCGGGCAGCCACAACTGGTCGTTCTGGGACGCGCACATCTGCGATTTCCTGCGCTACGCCGGGCTGAACCCGCGCGAGCGCTACTGCTGATGATCGCGCAGGTGCGCGGCACGATCGTGCGCGGCAAACAGCTGGGGCGGACGCTGGGCTTTCCCACCGCGAACGTGTGCCCCGACGCGCCCTCCGCGGCGGAGAACGGCGTGTACGTGGGGCTGATCCGCGTGGCGGGCTACGCCGCGCCGCTGCCGTGCATGGTCAATCAGGGCAGCCACCCGACCGTGCCCGAAGGTCCCGCCACCATCGAGGCGCACATCCTCGACTTCGCCGACGACATCTACGGCCTGCGCGCGGAGGTGACGTATCTGGCGTTCCTGCGCCCCGAGCGCCGCTTCTCCTCCGTCGCCGCGCTGACGGCGCAGCTGCAAGCGGATCTGGCGCGCACGCGCGCCTGGTTTGCGCGCGCGCAGGAAGGCTGAGGCGGACGCCCGCGTTGTAGGCGCCCTCGACGCTCTTCCTGATTTGCGCGCACAGGGAAGCTGAAGCAGGCCGCGCATATCCCCGTCCAGCCGGTACGCGGAATGCGAACGGCTCTTCCGGCAGCCGCGATGCGCGGGGACAGCACGGCAAGCCAAACGCCGCGCGCGAATCCCCGTCCCAGCCGACGCACGGGATGCGGACGGTCCTTCCGGCAACCGCGATGCGCGAGTAGGCAGTGCGGCAAGCCAAACGCCGCGCGCATATCCCCGTCCAGCCGGCGTGCGGGATGCGGACGGTTCTTCCGGCAACCACGATGCGCGAGCAGGCGACCATTCGCCGGCAAGCCAAAGAGCGCCCCGTCTTTCACGAGGGCGCTCTTTTCGTCTGGCAGTATCCTGTTCTCCGGCATTCTGCGTTCCCACATTTTTCCGCATCCTGTCTTTGGAAAAATGTGGGAACGGCTGCTTGCCGCGCAGGCAAACAGCATTCGCCGCAACCGCCGCGGGCGGCGCATTCATCGACAGCCTCGCCGTGCAGATGCCGCTTTCACATCCGGCAGCTTCGCCGCCGCGGGCGGCGCATTCATCGACAGCCTTGCCGCGCGGATGCCGCTTTCACCTTCGGCAGCCTTGCCGCCGCGGCAATCGGTTCCCCCTATTCCGTCTCCACGTCCAGCGAGTCCAGGCCGAGGATGACGCGGGTGCCGTGCCCGGGAGACGACTCGATCTCGATCGTGTGCCCGAGGCGCGCAAGGATGCGCTTGCACAGGTACAGCCCGATGCCGGTGGCGCGGCGGTCCCCCTCGCGACCGTTGAAGCCGGTATAGCCCTTTTCAAACACGCGCGGCAGGTCCTCTGCGCGGATGCCGATGCCGGTATCGGCGATGACCAGCGCGTCGGGGCGGTCGGCGGCCATCTCGATGGCGATCGAGCCCTGCGGCGTGTACTTCAGCGCGTTGGCGAGCAGCTGCTCGATGACGAATGCCAGCCACTTGGCGTCGGTCAGCACCGTGGCGCGCAGCGGCTCGTAGCGCAGCGCGATCCGCTTGCGGATGAACTGCTTGCGATACTTGCGCACACAGCCGCGCACGATGGCGTCGAGGTCGCAGCGGCTGACGAGCAGGTCGCCGGAAAGGCTCTCGGAGCGCAGGTAGCCCAGCACCATCTCGACGTACTGTTCGATGCGGAACAGCTCCTCTTCCAGTTCCTCGCGCTTCGCGCCGGTCTGCAGCAGCAGGCGCATGGCGGCGATGGGCGTCTTGATCTGGTGCGCCCACATCGTGTAGTAGTCCACCAGGTCGCGCCGCGCCTCGCTCAGGCGGTTCTCCGCCTCGCGCTCCCGGCGCTCGAGGGCGTGCAGTATGGCGTGGTAGTCCGCCTCGATGGCGTCCTGCGGCTCGGGCAGGTGTTCCGGCTCGAACCGCTCCGCCAGCGCCGCGAGCCGCGCGTGGCGGGCGCGAAAGCGCACAAAGCCGATCAGCACGAACGCCGCGCCGATCACGGCGCACAGCGCGCCGCCATAGAGCACCGGCTCCAGCGGCAGCTCGTAGAGCCAGAACACGGTAAGAAAGATCACCGCGAACGCCGCCAGCAGCGCGAAGTACTTCCAGTGCTTGCGCGCGTAGCGCAGGACCAGCGGCGGCCTCCGCTCGCCCGCGCTCAATCGTCGCCCTCCGCGCGGCAGCGCGACCGCTCCGCGTCGAAGCCGTCGGGGTAGCGCGCGCGCAGCTTGTCGATGTTTTGCTGCATGACATCGTCCATGCCGACGCCGAGCGCCTCGCACGCCTCGGCGATCATCCACAGGCAGTCGCCCAGCTCCTTCTGGGCGTGTTGCGGGTCGAACGGGTGGCCCTGATAGACCTTCTGCAGCATTCCCGCGACCTCGCCCGCCTCGGACGCCAGCCCGAGCACCGCGTGGCGCAGGCGGTCGTCGCGCCGTTCGGCGGGAATTCCGCAGGTGCGCATGGCGAGCTTCTGATATTCATTTCCGGTCATTGGCGCATGCCTCCTTGCCGTTATTCCGGGCGGACCATGTAGCCCAGTCCCTTTTTCGTGACGATGAATCCCTTCAGCCCGGCGTCCTCGAGCTTGCGCCGCAGGCGGGTGACGTTGACGGTGAGCGTGTTGTCGTCGACGAAGCTGTCCGTCTCCCAGAGGCGGTCCATGAGGTCGTCGCGCGAGACGACCCTGCCCTTTTGTTCCATCAACACCTGCAGGATGCGAAGCTCGTTTCGGGTCAGCTCGACGCGCTTGCCGGCGAACGAGAGCGCGGCGCTTCCGGTGTCGAGCGTCGCCCCTCCGCAGGAGAGCAGGTCGCTCGGCGCGGAGAAGTCGTACGTCCGCCGCAGCATCGCCTGCACCTTGGCGGTCAGCACGTTCAGGTCGAACGGCTTGACGATGAAGTCGTCCCCGCCCATGTTCAGCGCCATCAGTATGTTCATGTTGTCCGCCGCCGACGAGATGAAGATCACCGGCGCCTTCGACACCTTGCGGATCTCCGCGCACCAGTGGTAGCCGTCGAAGAACGGCAGCCCGATGTCCAACAGCACCAGATGCGGCTCGAACGCCCGGAACGTACCCATCACGTCGCGAAAATCCTCCGGCGTCCGCGCCTCGCAGCCCCACGCCCCCACCTGTCCGCAGATCGCGCCGGCAATGGCGGCGTCGTCCTCGACGACAAAGATGCGGTAGCTCATGCCAAAAACCTCCTTGCAAAGCGAAATGCGGGAGTACGGGGAACGCGCGGGGACGCTGTCCCCTGCACCCCTGCTCAAGGGGCTGAGCCCCTTGAGAATCCCGCTTCGGCGGCGCGCTGCGCGCGCCGCGGTGGGTGGATGTGAGGGCTTGCGTTTCTGCCCGGGGTGAATCCCGCCGGACGGCGGCGGGATTCACGGGGCGGGGGCAGGGAGTACGGGAAACGCGCGGGGACGCCGTCCCCTGCTCCCCTGCTCAAGGGGCTGAGCCCCTTGAGAATCCCGCTTCGGCGGCGCCTGCGCGCGCCGCGGTGGGTGGATGTGAGGGTTTGCATTTCTGTCCGGGGTGAATCCCGCCGGACGGCGGCGGGATTCACTGGGCGGGGCGGGGGAACGCGCGGGGACGCTGTCCCCTGCACCCCTGCTCAAGGGGCTGAGCCCCTTGAGAATCCCGCTTCGGCGGCGCGCTGCGCGCG
>CALVPU010000242.1 GCA_944353735.1 uncultured Eubacteriales bacterium
GCGGCCGGTGCACAGCGTGTCCATCTCGCCGACGACGTGCGCGCGGATGTCGATGTCGAAGGTGAAGAACTGCTTGATCATCTGCACGGTCTTGGCGTTGACGACGATCTTCGCCTCGGGATGCAGGCGTGCGACCTCCTGCAGCGTGGCGCAGTGGTCCGGCTCCATGTGGTTGACGACGATGTAGTCGAGCTTGCGGTCGCCGAGCACGTGCGCGAGGTTCTCGAGGAACTGCTCGGCGACGCTGCGGTCGACGGTGTCGAGCAGCACGGTCTTTTCGTCCATCAGCACGTAGGAATTGTACGAAACGCCGCGCGGAATGGGGTAGACGTTCTCAAACAGCGCCAGGCGCCGGTCGCTCGCGCCCACCCAATACAGGTCGTTGGTGATCTGCTTTACACAGTACATGATGTTGCCCTCCTTCAGTACAGCTCGGGCGGCCCGGCGCAGCAGCGCGGACCGCGCGGTCCATGCCCCTATTATACCACAAATCTGGGAATTTCATTGTTGCAATCGCAACATTTCTGTGTTATAATGCCAGCACTGGGGGGCGTCGCCATGAGAGCGAACCGAATTTTTGCCGGCATTGAACCGGAGAAGGTGGACGAGATGCTGCGCTGCTTCGACGCGGCGGTGCGCAGGTTTTCGCCGGGCGCGAGCATCGTCCAGTATTCCGGCGCGCTGGAGCACGTCTGCGTGGTGCTGTCGGGCACGGCGGAGATCAGCTGCATGGACGCGGAGGGCAACGTCAACCTCGTGGAGACGCTGGAGCCGGACGCGGTATTCGGCGAGCTGTTCTCGCTGCCGATGCGCGCGATGGTCTACGCGGTCACGGCGCGCACGGCGTGCGAGGTACTGTTTTTGCGCCATGGTCGCATCGTCCAGCGCTGCGGGAAGATGTGCGCCGAGCACGACCGGCTGATCAACAACCTGTTCGAGCTGTCGGCGCGGCGGTCGCAGGCGCTGTCGCGGCGCATCGCGATCTTGAGCCGGCGCACGCTGCGGCAGAAGCTGATGCTGTATTTGGACTGCATGGCGGCGGAAACGGGCGCGAGCGCGTTCGAGCTGCCGATGCCGCTTTCGGAGCTGGCGGACTATCTGTGCGCGGACCGCAGCGCCATGATGCGCGAGCTGGGACGGATGCGCGGCGAGGGGCTGATCCGCTCGAGCGGGCGGCGCTTTGAACTGCTCGCGGCGCGCGAGGAACGCCGCCCGGGTTGACGCCAGCGCAAAATCTCAGGGGGGTATCCATCTTCATTGAGGAGGAACGAACCGATGTCAGAGTCTCACTTTTCCATCCGCAAGGGCATGCTGCTGATCGCGTTCGGCGTCGGGCTGTACTGCGTGCTGCAGAACCTCGGCGCGGTCGCCGAAGGCGTGGACCGCTTCTGGGGCATCGTCTATCCGATCGTCCTCGGCCTGTGCATGGCATTCGTGCTCAACGTGCTCATGTCCGCGCTGGAACGGCTCATCGGCAAGGCGTTTTCCCGCTGCCGGCACAGGCCCGGTCCCAAGCCCATGCGCGCCATCGCGCTGATCCTGACGCTGCTGGCGGCGGTGGCGCTCATCGCGCTGGTGATGATCGTCATCATACCGCGCCTGAGCGAGGTCATCGCGATGTTCATCTCGGTGCTGCCGCAGTCGGCGAACGAGCTCAGCGAGCTGCTGGGCAATTTTCTGGCGCGCATCGGCATCGCGCCGGAGAGCATTCAGAACCTACAGGCGACGATCAACCAGCTCTCCGTGCAGATTCTGGACTGGATCAAACAGGAGAGCGCCACCATCGCCACGTTTGCCGTGGACATGACGGCGTCGCTGGTCAGCACGCTCACCGACTTCATCTTTGCGCTGATCATCGCCCTGTACGTGCTGCTGGGCAAGGAGCGCATTGGTCGCTTCGCCAACGCGCTGTGCGTGCGCTTCCTGCCGGAAAAGGCGTGCGTGCAGGTGCTGCGGCTGTCGAAATTGTCCTATGCCACGTTTACGGCGTTCGTGCGCGGTCAGTTCCTGGAGGCGATCATCCTCGGCGCGCTCTGCTTCGTGGGCATGCTGATCTTCCGCTTCCCGTACGCGGGCGTGATCTCGATGCTCATTGGCGTCACGGCGCTGATCCCGATCATCGGCGCATGGATCGGCGGTGTCATCGCCGCGCTGCTGGTGCTGACGGTCAATCCGCTTCAGGCGCTCTTGCTGATCGTGTTCATCGTGGTGCTGCAGCAGCTGGAAGGCGACCTGATCTATCCCAAGGTCGTCGGCTCCACGATCGGCCTGCCGGGCGTTTTGGTGATCTCGGCGGTGCTGATCGGTCAGGGCCTTCTGGGCGTGTTCGGCATCCTGCTGTTCGTGCCCCTGACGGCAGTGCTGTTTACCGTGCTCAAGGAAGTGATCTACAGCCGCCACGCACCGGAGAAGCCGGAGGAAGCGGCGCCACAGGATCCTGCGCCCGCGCCGCAAAAGCGCGAATCCGCGCCGCGGAAGCGCGCGCCGGCAAAGCCGCGCCGGTGAGCGCAGCGAAGAGAGGGGGACCTCGCCGACGAGGTTCCCCTTTTTCGTTATAATCGCGTTATTCCACGGCGGATGCGCGCTTTTTGGACGGCATTCGTTGCAATGCGACCGCCGTTGTGATAGAATAGATGAGAAAATGGCATAACGAGGCGATTTGATGCGTATTGATTCAACGGAAGAGCGGCTTGCGTGCCTGACGGCGGACCGCCGCGCGCTGCACCGCATTCCCGAGTCCGGCTATGACCTGCCCGAGACGCGCGCCTATCTGCGCGCGCAGCTGGCTGAGCTGGCGCCGGACGAGCTGGCGCCGTGCGATGAGGGCATCCGCGCGGTGTTCCGCGCAAGGGCGTCCCGGCGCGGTGCGATCGCGCTGCGCGCGGACATGGATGCGCTGCTGATCCCGGAGCAGAACGAACACGGTTTCTGCTCGCAGCATCCCGGCATGATGCATGCCTGCGGACACGACGGTCACATGGCGGCGATGCTGATGGTGGCGCGCATCGTCGCCGCGCGGCGGGCGGAACTCGAGCGCGATGTGGTGCTGCTGTTCCAGCCCGCGGAGGAGAGCCTGGGCGGCGCGAAGCGGATGATCGACGCCGGCGCGCTGGAGAACCCGCGCGTCGAGGAGGTCTACGGCATGCACATCATGCCCACGCTGCCGCTGGGCACGATCGGCTGCCGCGCGGGCGCGATGATGGCGGCGGTGGACACGTGGGAGATCGAGATTGCCGGCCGCGCCGCGCACGGCGCCACGCCGCAGCTGGGCAGCGACGCGATCATGGCGATGGCGAGCTTCATCGTCGGCGCGCAGGCGGCGCTCACGCGGCGCATCGGTCCCTTGGAGCCCGCGGTGCTGACCGTCGGCAGCGTCGAGTCCGGCAAGGTCTACAACGTCATCTCCGAGCGCGCGTCGCTGCGCGGCAACCTGCGCACCTACGACGCCGGCGTCAGCCAGCGCGCGCTCGCGGCGGTTGCCGACGCGCTTCGCGCGGTGGACGGCCTGTACGGCACGCGCAGCGAAATGAAGGTCATCCAGTCCTATCCAGCCGTCGTCAACGACGCCGGATGCGTCGCGCGCGTGCGCGGCTGTGCCGGCGCGGCGTACCGGGAGATCGAGCCGGTCGCCATTTCGGAGGACTTTTCCGAGTTTGAGCGCTGTGTGCCGGGCGCATACTTCTTCTGCGGCTGCCGCGACGAGGCGCACGCCGAGCAGCTGCACAGTCCGCGCTTCGACTTCGACGAGCGCGCGCTGCTGACCGGCGTGTCGGTGTTCGAGCGGCTGATCTTTGCCGATTCGGCGTCGTCCATGCCGGAGGGCGGAGCGCGATGAGCGCCTATGCCGCGTTTGCGGAGATCTACGACCAGCTGATGGACGACTTCGACTATCCCGCGTGGGCGGAGTACTATCTGGCGCTGCTGGCGCGACTGGGCGTGCGACCGGCGTCGATGTGCGACTGTGCCTGCGGCACCGGTTCGCTGAGCGTCGAGTTCGCCCGGCGGGGCGTTCGCGTCACCGGCGCGGACCTGTCGGCGGAGATGCTCGCGGTGGCGGCGGACAAGGCGCGCGCCGCGGGGCAGCGGGTGATGTTTGTCCGCGAGGACATGTGCGCGCTGAGCCTGCCGCGACCGGTGGACGCGATCGTCTGCGGCTGCGACGGTGTCAACTATCTGCTCGACGAAGCGCGCGTGCGCGCCTTCTTCACTGCGGCGCACCGCGCGCTGCGCCCGGGCGGCGCGCTGGCGTTCGACGTCTCCTCGGCGTACAAGCTCGAACGCGTGCTGGGCGACAATTTCTTTGGCGAGGAGCGCGAGGACGTCGCCTACCTGTGGTCGAATCGCTACGACGCCGCGCGGCGGACGGTGGAGATGGACCTGACGTTCTTCCGCCGCGAGGATGGCGGACTCTACCGGCGCTTTCACGAGACGCACGTGCAGCGCGCGCACGCGGCGGAAGAGCTGGTCGAATGGCTGGCGGCGTGCGGCTTTGGCGATATTCAGGTGTTCGGCGACCGGACGTTTCAGGCGCCGGGCGCGCAGGAGATGCGGCTGCACTTCGCCGCGGTGCGCGACTAGGGGGAAAGCGTCCCCATCCACGAGAGGAGCATAGACGGCATGAATTCCGACGGACTTTACGATATTTCCCTGCTCGGCGGGCAGGCGCGCGCGATTCTGATCGAGAGCACGCAGCTCGTCCAGCGCGCGAAGGACATCCACGGGCTTTCACGCATCGCCACGGCGGCGCTCGGGCGCACGCTGACGGCGACGGTCATGATGGGCAGCATGCTCAAGGGCGACGGCGAGTCGGTCAGCGCGCAGATCAAGGGCGGCGGCCCGATCGGCACGGTGCTTGCCGTGGCGCACAGCGACTGCACCGTCAAGGGTTACGTGGACAATCCCGCCGTTGACCTGCCGCGCACGGGCAAGAAACTGCCGGTCGGCGCGGCGGTGGGCAAGGACGGACGGCTGACGGTCGTCAAGGACCTGAAGATGCGCGAACCGTACGTCGGGCAGGTCAACCTCGTTTCCGGCGAGATCGCCGAGGACTTTGCGATGTACTTCACCGCCTCGGAGCAGACGCCGTCGCTGGTGTCGCTGGGCGTGTTGGTCTCCGACGAGCGCGTCGAGGCGGCGGGCGGGCTGATCGTGCAGGTGATGCCCGGCGCCAGCGAGGCGGCGATCGCCTCCATCGAGGGCAGCGCCGGCATGTTCATGGATATTTCCGGAACGATGCGGGAATATCATCTCAAAGGCGCCGTGCAGCAGCTGCTGATGCATCTGGAGCCGGAGATTCTCGCCGTGCGCGAGCCGCGCTTTGCCTGCAACTGCAGCCGGGAGCGCATCGAACAGGTGCTCGTCGCGCTCGGCGCCGAGGAGCTTAGGAACATGATCCGCGAGCAGCACGGCGCGCAGGTGGACTGCCACTTCTGCAACAAGCGGTATACTTTTGACGAGTGCGAATTGCGCGCGCTGCTCGAGGCGGCGACGGTTCGGGAGGGGAAATGAAGCGAAATCCCAAGGTGGTCTCCTTTGAACGGAGCCCGGCGTACGTGCACCATCGCGCGATGGTCAACCGCCGGGAGAACAACGACGTGGACGCGCTGGAGCTGATGCGCCGCGCGGTCGAAGACTCGCCGGAGAACCGCGAGTACCGGCTGGATCTGGCGGAGCTGTACTGCGAGATGGGTTGCCACGCGCAGTCCAACCGGCTGCTGCTGGATATGCTCGCGCAGAAGGACGCGCCTGCGGAGTGCTACTACGGTCTGGCGCTCAACCAGCTGGGCATGAACGACATCGAAGGCGCGCGGCAGTCGCTGCGCCTGTACCGCCATGCCGCGCCGGACGGCGCTCACGCCGAGGAGGTGCGCCGGCTCAGCGTCGAGCTGTATGCCTACGATGCAAT
>CALVPU010000243.1 GCA_944353735.1 uncultured Eubacteriales bacterium
ATGGGGAACCATTCCGCGCGAAGGTGTGGGTTGGGAGCCTCACACATCCTGTGCGCCTGCCGCATAACCTCCGAACCCTTCCGCGTGAAGGCGCGGCTTGGGAGCTACGCTGCCCGCGCGACAACCGGCGCGACACGCACGAACCATTCCGCGCGAAGGTGTGGGTTGGGAGCGACATCGGACGAATGGAAATCTTACCTTGCTAGAACCATTCCGCGCGAAGGTGTGGGTTGGGAGAACGCAAACCGAGCCTCCCCGCGTTGTATCATCGTATGAAGCATTTTGCGCGAGGGCATGAGCTGACAGCGTGGCGATGCAATACACAAACCGGCCAGGGGAGGTTGCAACTCTCTTTACGTCGGCTTTGTCAAGTCCATCCCCAAGGCGTTGGAAGAATCGGCGAGCATTGACGGCGCTGGACCGTTCTACACGTTTTTTCGCATCGTATTCCCGCTGCTGATGCCGGTGACGGCGACGGTCGCCGCTCTGCACGTCATGTGGCTGTGGAACGACTTCAACATCTCGGTTATCCTGCTGCAGCGCGACGAGGTACGCACGCTGACCATCAAGCAGTACTATTTCTTCGGCGAGCATACCGCGGACTATGGTCCGGCGTTTGCGGCGTCCATATTGTGCATGATACCGGTTCTCGTGGTCTTTGTTCTGATGCAGAAGTACATCGTTGCCGGCATCTCTGCCGGTGCGGTCAAGAGCTGAGATGCGAAGTGCCGGGAATGGAAGGTGAGACAAATGCTGGACATCATTGGAATGGGGCGCCCGGTCAAGGACCTGCTGGTCGCCGTGGACGACGTTCCGCAGGGGGACGAGGCGTGCTTCGCCAAGGGCCTGAGCAGCCAGAGCGGCGGCAAGGTCGCCTCTGCCGTCGTTGCAGCGGCGCGGCAGGGTATGCGCTGCGGCATGTACGCTTCGCTGGGCGACGACGCCAAGGGTAGGTTTTGTCGGGAAGATCTCGAGCGGCACGGCGTGGATGTGTCGCACGTGACGCTCAATCCCGGCAAGACGAGCCCGTTCTGTCTGAGCATCGCGGAAACGTCGACGCAGACGCGCCGCTTTATCGGCGATGCGGGCACCGCGCCGATGCTCGCGGCGGAGGAATTGGACTACGGTTATCTGGCATCGGCGAAGCTGCTCCACTTGGAGAACGGAGATCCCGCGAGCCACGCGGCGGCGACGTTCGCCCGCGGCAGGGGGATCGTCACCTCCATGGACGCGGACATGTACGCGCCGCGGATTCAGGAAATGGAGCCGCTGATCGACCTGTTCATCGCCTCGGCGTTCTACGTGCAGGGCAGGTTCCCTGGCGAGAGCCCCGAGACGGCAGTGTGCAGGCTGTCCGATGCCGGCTGCAAGGTGGCGATCGTGACGCTGGGTGCCAGAGGACTGGTGGGATGTACACAGGGCGAGCGCTTTGCGCTGCCTGCGTTCAGCGGCCTCGAAGTGCTGGACACGACGGGCGCCGGAGACGTATTTCATGGCGGCTTTATCAGCGCGTGGCTGTGGGGCTGGACGCCGGTCGAGTGTGCCCGCTACGCCTCGGCGGTGGCGTACCTTGCGCCCATCGACACGCCTTACCCCAGCGCCGATGGCGCAAAGCTGCTGCTCAGCTTGGATCAAAAGATGCTGCTCGTCCCCTATGACAACGACATGTGGGTTCGCTATGAGTCTACACCGCCGCGTCCGGGACGGACGAGCTACGATGTGACCGCCATCTACGACGAGGACAGCCGCAATGCGCTGATCATCGGTGCGCTGGACCACCTCGTCTGGAAGAACGCGATCGCGTGGTCGGGCGTGGACGCCCGCAGCGTAACGGCGTTTTGCGGCGCGGCAGACTGGGCGACGCACGATTTTGTGCCGCACGGCTGTGTCAGGGGACCGCGGGTCGAATCCTCGCGCTTTATGATGTGCTGGTGCGACGATGTTCGCGAGGGCATGGAGTGCTTTGCGGACCAGTGCGCCCGGGTCCGTCCCGCCATGCCGTGGCACGGCGGCGTCCCCTTTGGCTTCAACACGTTTTCGGGAATGGGCGGCGCACTCACGCTGGACAACTGGCAGCGCGCGGGCGACCTGATCCATCAGGAACTGGATAGTTTCAACGACGCTGATGGCGTCACCTACATCAACCTCGACGCCTACTTTAACCAGGACGAGGCGCGCATCGCGGACATGGTTCGGGCATTCCATGCCCGTGGGCAGAAGGCGGGCACCTACGCCGCGCCATTCATCGCTCATAAGCGACTGAAGCTGGATCAGGAACTGATGGGCGGTACGGGTTGTACTTATCGCGACCTGCTCCTCAAAGACGAGCGAGGTCGACCGCTGCCCGCGCCGGACGGCCTGATGCCCCTCGATGTCACGCACCCCGCATGGGAGGCCCATATCCGCGCACTAATCCAAAAGGTGATCGCCATGGGGTTCGACTACCTCAAGATCGACTTTCTTTCCCATGGCGGCATGGAGGGCGTACATGCCGACCGCAACTGCATGACGGGGCGCATGGCACTTGTGCACGGCTACGAGGTCATCTGCGACGAGCTTGCCAAGTCGCCGCGCCCGATTTTTCTCAGCCTGTCCATCGCGCCCATTTTCCCCCATGGCTACGGTCATGCCCGTCGCTGCTGCTGCGATTCGTTCGGTCACATCGAGGATGTCCGCTATGTGCTCAACGCGCTGAACTTCTCGTGGTGGATCAGCGGACGGCTCTATGCTTACAATGACCCGGACCACATCGTGCTGTACAACTCGGTCATCGACGGGCGTGGTCCGACGCGCTTTGAGGAGGCGCGCTCGCGCTACAACGCCGCCGCCATTTCCGGTACGGTCATGCTGCTGAGCGACAACTTTGGTCCCGACGGCGACGCGCAGGCCATCGCCTGCGCGGTATCCCGCGCGCGGGCACTTGCCCAGAACCCAGAGATCAACGCCATCGCCCGCCGGGGCAAATCCTTCCGCCCGGTTGAGCTGCGCGATGGCACCGCGTGTGCCTACGTCGGCGGCGATGCCGGCGCGCCATGCGCCGCGCTGTTCAACTTCTCCCGCAGCCCGCAGACTGTCGCGATTTCCGCCGCCCGTGCGGGGCTGCCCGCCGAAGGCGTGGTCAAAGACCTCAATCGCGGCGTCTCGTGGCACTATCGGGAAACGATTGCGGCGGCGTTGCCACCGATGGATTCCGCCATACTGGTATGGCAGAGCGAAATGCCTGCCGGACCGTGCGATTGCGAGTTGCACAGCTGAAAAGACAAGGAGGCATAGCGATGAACAAGTATCCCATCGTCCGCCTGCCGGACGACGAGCCCTACCGCTGGTGGAAGCTCTATCCCGATACGATCGTCATCCATTACGGCGAAGCGCTGGACACGTTTCTGCTCCTCGGAGACGAAAAGGCGTTGTTGATTGACACCGCCTACGGTCGCGGCGACTTTCCCAATATCGTCGAAGAGCTGCGCGAGGGTCGCGAACTGATGGTGGTCAACACTCACGGTCACTACGACCATACAGGCGGCAATCCCTTTTTCCGCAAGGTCTACATGCACGAGAATGCGAAAAAGTACTGCCGCAAGGCATTTTCCCCGGTCGATCCCGCGTGGTTTGCCAACATGCCCTATCCGGACTACGAGTGCGTGGCGGTCGGCGACGGCTACATGTTCGAGTTGGGGAACCGCCAAGTCGAGGTGCTCTACATGCCCGCACACAGCGACAGCAGCCTGATGTTCATTGACCATCGCCGCCGGTTGCTCTTCAGCGGCGATGAATTCGACGCCGGTCAGGCCAACCTGACGGCGGCGGACAAGGTGGAGCCGTTCTACCGCAATATGCTCCGCCTGCAGTCGCGCGCGGACGAATTCGACTTCATCATGCCCAACCACAATGGTTGCCCGGTGTGCAAGGACTATCTGGACGATTTCGCAACCGCCGCGCGGCACGTGCTGGAGGGCAGACCCGACGTGGTCAGCCGCGAAGGATTGCCCGCTTATAAGCTCGGATTTGCGCCGCAGATTGTTCGCGTTCAGGTGGGGCAGAGCTGCATCAACTATCCGCCTTCCGGCATTGAGGATGCGCGTCACCTCTACAGCGGAACGGACTGACGCGCCGCCGCAAGGCCGCAGCGAATCAACCGCCCACAAACGAGCCCGGAGCGCCCGCCAATCACAGGGCAGCGCTCCGGGCTCGCGGCATGCAGGGCAGCGCTTGCGTTCACGGCGCACAGGACGGGGTGCGCTGTGAATCGGTGACCACAGAACAAGCTCGCAGCGCCCACCAATCACGGGGCGGCGCTCCGGCGCGCCACGGCGGTTTTGACCGGAGAGCGGTTGCGGTTTTCGCGGAAGTTCAATGGACTTGAATGGACAAATACCGCTCAGCGCGGTGCTTCCAGCGTCCAGCCGGAATCGCCGTGATAGATCATCTGGCGGGTCATGCCACCGTCGATGCAGATGTTTTCGCCGTCGATGAAACCCGCCTTATCCGAGCAGAGGAACAGCGCCATGTGCGCGATGTCCAGCGGATTGCCCACGCGCCCTGCCGGGTGCTGCCGCGCGTCCGGTCCGCTGTATTCGGCAAACGTCGTGTCGATCCAGCCCGGCGAGATGGAATTGACGCGCACCTTCCCCGCCAGAGTGACGGCGAGCGCATGGGTCAGCGCGGCGATGCCGCCCTTCGCGGCGGCGTAGCTTTCCGTCTGCGGCTGACTCATGCGGTCGCGCGACGAGGAAATGTTTACGATCGCCGCGCCCGGCGCGAAGTGGGGAAGAAACAGCTTCGTCAGATAAAACGGCGCCGTCACCCCCACGCGCAGCGCGCGGTTGAACTCCGCGTAGCTGCACGCGTCGATGCCCTTCATCAGCGGCGGCGCGTTGTTGATCAGGTAATCCACGCGACCGTGCTCCGCGACGACCTTCTCCGCGAAGCGCCGCAGCGCCGTCTCGTCCCCGACGTCGCCGACAAAGAAGTCGTTGTCCTGCTTGTCGATTGTGCAGACCGCCGCTCCGCACTTTGCGAACGCTTCGGCAATGCAGCGACCGATTCCGTGCGCGCCGCCCGTGATTGCCACGACCTTTCCCGAGAACATGCTTATCGCCTCCCTCTTTCACCATTATAGCATCCCCGACGGCGATTTGCCATCCAATATTCGCAGATTGTGCGGCGGAGCAGGACAGCGTGGCGCGCCGCCCTGCCGCCTGCGCGATCAGATCGGAAAACCAGCGCGCTTGCGCCGTCTCGCGAATGAACGAACGCGGGAAAGCGCAAACAGCCGGCGGCACTGCACGGCAATGACGGACTCCGCCGCCGGAGGACAATGCGCAGAACTGATGCGTCCAGCCCTTGAAACCGTTCGACGAAAATGGTATACTGAGTATGCCGCGCGCCTTTCCCCCTCGCGAGAGAGCGCCGCGCACAATGCGCAAGAGATAAGCCAACCACGGCAAACGCCTGCGGCAGTGAATCCCGCCGCCGTCCGGCGGGATTCACCCCGGGTAGAAACGCAAACCCTCACATCCACCCACCGCGGCGCGCGCAGCGCGCCGCCGAAGCGGGATTCTCAAGGGGCTCAGCCCCTTGAGCAG
>CALVPU010000244.1 GCA_944353735.1 uncultured Eubacteriales bacterium
CCCGGCGCTGGACGCTGCGCGTCTCCCCGCCTCATCCGAACCTCGCCGCGCCCATTACTCCGTCAACCAGCGCCCATCTCATGCGCAGCCCGCACGCATCCCCTTGCCCGCACGGCGATGCAGCGGCGGATGGATTCCATCGCCGCAGTCCATTCTGCGCGCGTTTCCCCGCACCTCAAGCCGAACCAAATCCCCGCCGCGCCAATGTCCGGCGCTGGACGCCGCACATCTTCGCGTTTCATCCGAACCAAATCCTCGCCGCGTCAATGTCCGGCGCTGAACGCTGGGCGTCTCTCCACGCTTCAAACCAAATCCCCGCCGCGCCAACGCCCGGCGCTGGACGCTGCGCGTCTCCCCGCCTCATCCGAACCTCGCCGCGCCCATCGCTGCGTCAACCGGCGCGCACGCCCAGCTTTCGCGCGCCTCCACGTCAGGGAATGCGGTAAATCTGCACTTCAAAGTTGTCAAATACGAGTTCGGCGTGTTCGCGGTAGTATTCGGTATCGACCGCAAAGTCGCCGCGCTCGTGACCGGAAAGGTAGACGTAGTCGATGCCGTACTCGTCAAACAGCGCCTCGTTTTCGGCGGGATGCTCGTAGAGCAGGCGCGCGGCGGCGGCCTGCGCGGAATAATCGACGCCATGGAAATAGAGGTAGCTGGCGGTGCCGCAGAGGATGTAGCGGCCGGTGAGCGCGGCGACGGCGTTGTTGTGCTGCTGACCGGTGAGGAACATGGCGTCGGACTCGGTATTGGCCTCGATGAATTCGGCGGCTTCGACCTCGGCGCGTCCGAACAGCTGGTAGTCGCTGACCACCTCGCGCCCGATGGACAGTGCGCCGGAGATCGTCGAGGCGAACAGGAAGCACGCCGCCAGCAGCGCGCGCCCGCGGATGCCGCGCAGCCGCCGCCACAGATCCGACAGATAGAGTCCCACCGCGGGCAGGACCGCCATGTAGGCGACGTAGAACAGCTTGTTGTTGTCGTATTCGTTGGGCTGGAACTGGACCAGCTCCGCCACGGCATAGATCGCCAGCGCGCCGGCGCCGAGCGGGCGGCAGGCGCCGCCCTTCCCGCGCGAGAGCACCGCCGGCAGGATCAGCAGGTAGACGAGCCCGACGTTCTTGATCCAGAACCAGAAGTAGCCGTCGATGAGCGTGCCGTCGCCCTGATTGTTGACCCAGTTGAAGCGCAGCGCCAGCGAACCGCCGCCGATGGTCTGCGGAAACGTCCACGTCATCAGCTGCGGCAGCGCCAGCAGCACGGCGAGCGCGCCGTAGAGCAGGAAGTTCTTCAGCCACCCGGTGCGGGCGGCGCGCCCCGGCGCGGCGAGCTTGTAGACCATCGCGCCGGCGCTGAGCAGCCCCAGCGCGAGGGAGGTGTGGGCGTGGCTCACCGGCCGCGCGCCCGCCCAGACGCCGAGCACGGCGAAGTCGCGGCGGCGATGCTCGCGAAGGGCGCAGGCGAGCTGGTACATCGCCGGCAGCAGCGCCGTCCAGCCGGCGAGCAGCGTGCGCTGGGGAATCATCATGTCGCAGATGACGTTGACCCAGCGCAGGTTGAGCTCGGGCATGTTCGTCGGCGTCTGGTAAAATCCGGTGAACACGGCGCGCAGCGCGGAATCGTCCGCCCAGACGTGGTCCAGCGTGTAGAGGAAGCCGAGCCCGCCGTTGATGAACATCAGCGTAAACGCCAGCGCCACCGCCGCCGGGCGCTTCGTCAGCTCCCACGCAAACAGCGCATAGCCGGTGTAGACCAGCGCCATCATCAGCGTGCCGGTCACGGTGAAGCCCTGCGCCAAGTCCGTGCCGAACAGCAGCATCGAAGTGACCATGCTGTCCGCCAGAAAGGGATAGCCCAGCAGCGTGCCCTTGAGGATGGAGTAGTCCGGCGGGAAGGCGGCATTCTGCAGGCTGGTGGCGATGCCCAGATGCAGGCAGAGGTCGCCGTAGGTGGACTGCCCGACGTGCAGCGCGCCGTCCACCTCGCGCAGGATGTGCGTGTACTGCAGATAGCCCGACAGCAGCGCCAGCGGGAGCACCAGAACCGCGGGCAGCCACCACGGCATGCCGCCGCAGAACGGTCCCGACGGGCGCGGCGTCCGCCGCGCCGCCCACTGCCCGCCGCCGGCGAGCAGCGCCGCCGCGCCCAGCCCGCACAGCTGCGCGGCGCGCCCGAACGTCAGCGCGAACGCAAACAGCGCTGGCAGCCACATCATCAGCATCAGTCCCGCCGACAGACCCAGCCAGACGCGCACCAGCCCGCTGCGCGCGCGAAACAGCGCGTCCGCCAGCGCCAGCCCGCACGCCAGAAATCCCATCAGCAGCAGCATTCCGCCCATCCTCGTCTCTCCCGTCCTCGCGCCGCGCGCGGTTTGTTCCTGAATTATAGCATTTCCCGCGCCGCCATGTAAAGCGCCGCGCGCGGACATTTCCGTGAACAATGGCGGAAATGACGTGCGTCTGAATTTTTCGTTTCGTGCGAATTGCATATTATGAATCAAATAAGACGATTGTTTCGGAAATCATACGATAATATGCAGAAAGCGGAAACGCCCTTGAATTCACCGCGCAGATACGATACAATAGGCTTATCTACGAATGTGTTCGGACTGGAGGAATCCCGGGTGAGAAGCCGCGTGCTGAAGATCATCGCGCTGCTGGCGCTGTGCCTGTTGGGAACGGCGTCGGCGCTGGCGGAACAGATGGTGACCACCACCGTCGTGATGCGCGTATCGCACATGACGCAAAACGCCGTGGTTGACGCCGGCGAGGACCTCTCGATGGAGGTCAACATCGACGGCGCGTCGCCCGCTTCCTATCAGTGGTACTTCAACGGCGCGCCGATCGCGGGCGCGACGCAGAAGGTCTACAACATCGTCGACGCGCAGACCGAGGACGCCGGCGTCTATCGCCTCGACGCCTTCGACGCCGACGGCGCCATGGTCGTGAGCATGGACATCTCCGCCCGCGTCATCGACGGCAGCGTGCCGCAGTCGGGCGACAATTCCCTGCCGCTGCCCGCCGTGTGGGCGGCGATGGGCGCGTCGGCGCTGGCGCTGACCGGGCTCGCGCTGCGGCGGCGGGCGCGCGCGTGACGCGGCGCGAACGGCAACGAGACTTCGCAGGAGGCGGCGCCCCGAGCGCGTCGCCTCCTTTTTGACCCCGCGAACGCCCTGCGCGCGGCGGCGGTTTCCCCGCCGCGAACCACTTCCCGCAACCAGACCATCCGAACAGATCCATGGGAGGAAACATGTCAGAAAAGCCGTTTGAATTTGAACTGTTGCACGTCTGCGCGCAGACCGGCGCGCGCCGCGGCCGCCTGCACACGCCGCACGGCGTGATCGAGACGCCGGTGTTCATGCCGGTGGGCACGCAGGCGAGCGTCAAGACGATGTCGCCGGACGAACTGAAGGACTGCGGCGCGCAGATCATCCTTTCCAACACCTATCACCTGCACCTGCGCCCCGGCGAGGCGCTGGTGCAGGAGGCGGGCGGACTGCACCGCTTCATGCGCTGGGACCGCCCCATCCTCACCGACAGCGGCGGCTTTCAGGTGTTCTCGCTGGCGGAACTGCGCAAGGTGGAGGAGCGCGGCGTGTCGTTCCGCTCGCACCTGGACGGCTCGAAGATGTTCATCGGGCCGGAGGATTCCATCCGCATCCAGCAGGCGCTGGGCGCGGACATCATGATGCAGTTCGACGAGTGCTCGCCGTACCCCTGCGACGACGCGCGCGCGAAGGACGCCATGCACCGCACGCTGCGCTGGCTGGAGCGCTGCATGAAGGCGTGGACGCGCGCGGATCAGGCGCTGTTCGGCATCGTGCAGGGCGCGTTCAGCCCGCAGCTGCGCATCGAGTGCGCGCGAGAGATGGCGAAGTACGACCTGCCCGGCTACGGCATCGGCGGGCTGTCCGTCGGCGAGCCCAAGGAGATCATGTACGACATCCTCGACCAGCTCATGCCGCACATGCCCGAAAACAAGCCGCGCTACCTGATGGGCGTCGGCTCGCCGGACTGCCTGATCGAGGGCGTGCTGCGCGGCGTGGACATGTTCGACTGCGTGCTGGCGACGCGCGTGGCGCGCAACGGCACGGTGTTCACCCA
>CALVPU010000245.1 GCA_944353735.1 uncultured Eubacteriales bacterium
GCGCGCGGCGGAAGTCGGCGGCGACGGCGTCGAGCAGGGCCCGCGCCCGCGCCTCCTCGCGGGCGCGCTTTTCCCAGCGCGCGCCGAGCCGCAGGGCGGCGTCGAGCAGCGCGTCCTTTTTGCCGAGGGCGGCGCTGTTGTCCAGCGAGCGCTCGTCCCACGCTTCGGCGTCCAGATTGTCGGCGGCATAGAGGAACTGGGCGATGCGCTTGCCGCGGAAGCGCGCCAGCGCGGCAAAGGCGGCGCACTCCTGCTCGACGCAGATGCAGCCCTCGGCGCGGCGGCGGTCGGCGCGGGCGCGGGTTTCGCGGTAGAAGGCGTCGGTGGACCACGTCTTGCCCACGACCGGCGGCATGCCGCGCTCGGCGAAGAAGCCGGTCAGCAGGTCGAGCGTGCCGGCGTTGGCGGCGATTTCGGCGGACGGCGGCGCATAGTGAAAGCTCGTCCCCTCGTCGCGCACGGCGCGGTCGGGTACGATCACGGCGCAGTCGCCGATGCCGCTGTCGAGCACGCCGCAGGTGCCAAACACGAGGATGCGCTCCACGCCGGCGGCGAACAACTCCTCGTAATAGCCGGTTGCGAGCGCGCCGCCGACGTGCGTCATCGTCAGCCCGACGCGCTCGCCGTCCACCTCCACGGCGTAGAGGGACACGGCGCCGTTGGCGCACTCGTTGTCGAGCACAAACTGCGCGCCATGCCGCAGGACGGCGGCGTCGATCAGGTTGTGCGCGAAGCAGGAGACGACCGTGCGGGGGCAGCCGGGCACGGGCGACGTGGTGTCGGCGGGATTGATGATGGCGGACGACGCGGGGTCGAACTGCGCCAGCGGCAGCCCCGCCCACGGGTCGCGCTCGAACAGCAGCATCTGCCACGGCGCCTCGCCCACGGCGCGGGCGTTGGCGTCGGCGACGCCCACGGCGCGGTAGCCCTCGCCGGCATAGAGCAGCGACGCGGGGCGGTTGTGCAGCCACGTGTCCAACCGCAGCGCGCGGCAGCCCTCGCAGCGGGCGAGTTCGGCGGCAAAGCGCAGCATTTTGCGCGCCGCGCCGCGGTGGGCGCGCGATGGCGGCACGCACAGCGTGTGCACCACCAGCGCCTCGCCTTCGCCGGCGGCGATGCGCCACGGCGCGGCGGCGTACTCCGGCGGCTGGACGCGGTTGAGGATGGCGCTGGCGCACAGCGCGCCCTCCTCGCGCAGCACGTACAGCGTGCCCGCCGCCAGCCCCGCCTCGGCGGTGGCGCGCGTGGGATAGACGTCGCGGCGCCAGTTGGAGAAGGTGCCGTGAACGTCCTCGTAATCGAACAGCTCGTCGTAGCCGCGGACGATGTCGTCGATGTCGGCGGCGGTGGCGCGTCGGATCATGTCGCATTCCTCCCTGGAAAACCGCGCGGGCGCGCGGCGGTATTGCCCACTATTGTAGCACATCCGCGCGCTGCGCGCAAGGCGGAGGCGACGTGAACAGCCGCGAGAAAGGGGGAATCAAGCAGCACATCTGCGCGCCGCGCGCAAGGCGGAGGATGACGAACGCCGCCGACCGCAGGAAGCGTCAGTGCGCGCGGGTGCGCCGGAAGGAACACGCGCCCGTCCTCCAGCTATACCTACTCTCCGAGCGGTGGTTCGCGCGGGTGCGCCGGAAGGAACGCGATTCCCGGCGGAACCGCCCGATTTCTGCCGGAGCCGGTGCGCGCGGGTGCGCCGGAAGGAACACGCGCCCGTCCTCCAGCTATACCTACTCTCCGAGCGGCGGTTCGCGCGGGTGCGTCGGAAGGAACGCGATTCCCAGCGGAACCGTCCGATTTCTGCCGGAGCCGGTGCGCGCGCCGATGCGCCGGCATGCTGAACGCATTTTCCCTCCACAGACGGGCTGCGAGCATCGGTTCGCGCGGATGTCCGGCACGCCGCGCGCGGGCGGGAGGCAAGCGGCAGCGCGGTTCGCGAGTGCGCCGGCATGTCGGACTTATTTTCCCTCTACGGTCGACCTGCGAGCATCGGTTCGCGCGGATGCCCGGCACGCCGCGCGCGGGCGGGAGGCAAACGGCAGCGCGGTTCCGAGTGCGCCGGCATGTCGGACTTATTTTCCCTCCACAGGCGGGCTGCGAGCATCGGTTCGCGCAGATGTGCCGGGATATCGCGCCGCGCGGGCGCGGCTTGGCTTGCCGGCAGCGGCAAAGTGTGGTACAATGAGCGCGGCGGCGCGCCGCCGAAATTGGCAATGGAGGGCGAGAGCATGACGGTTTACGGTTCGGAAATCTGCAGCGGGTGCCGCGAATTCAAGGCGTTGATGGCGCGGCGCGGTCTGGACGTGGCGTTCGTGGAGATCACGCGCGACGTCGACAGCATGCGGGCGTTTTTGCAGCTGCGCGACCGCGAGGACGTGTTTGCGCCGGTCCGCGCCGAGGGGCGCATCGGCATTCCGGCGTTTGTGCGCGAGGACGGCGCGGTGACGCTGGACGCCGACGAGGCGCTGGCATGGCTCGGCGAGCCGCCGCGCGAAGCGGCGCCGGGCGGCTGCGCGAGCTGCGGCTGAGGCGGAAGGCGCAGGAAGGACCGAAGGGTGCGCCGGGGCGGCGGATTGCCGACCGGCGGCGCGGCGACGGTTCAGCCCTCCCGGGCGACATTCCGGCGGCAAAAACGCGGTTTTGGGCGCGTTTGGCTTGTGCAAACGCGCCCGCCATGTTATAATGTGGGGGAACGGCGGCGGTCGGCATGGCGCCGCTGAACGGGAACGCAGTCCCGAATCTTTGAAAACGATGCGGCAAGGGGGTTTTCCAATGGCAATGAGTTTTCTGGGCATTTTGATGAGCCTGATCATGGCGCTCTCCGGCGGCGCCGGCGCGGACGTGCCCGTCGCGCGGGTGGAGACGATCAGCGACATCGTGGTCACCGTCGACGGCGAGGCGTATCCGCTCGACGTCTCGGCGGCGTTCGGCGTTGGCTCCGCGCCCGACGAGGGCGTGCTCGACTTTTACATGACCGTCGGCGGCGAGACGATCTTCCCCATGCAGGCGAAGGTCTCCGACGCAGGGCTTTCATGGGTGATCGGCGACGCGAGCAAGGCGTACACGATCGACGCGGATTATCTTGAGTCGCTGTTCGCCGATGCCGGCGACGAGACGGCGGCGGTGGTCGAGTACATGACCAGCTACGCGCAGCTGCTCACCGCGCTGGAAAACCTCGACGAGACGGTGCAGGCGATGACCCCGGAAGAGGTCGAGGCGTACAACGCGCGCGTCAGGGAGATCGCCGGCGATGGCTGGAGCGAGGAGCCCATCAGCCGCGTGGAAGGCGGCGAGGAGATCGCCGGCACGCGCTACGCCTATGCGTTCGACACCGAACAGACCGCCGAATGGCTCGACTATGCCTGGGGCGCGCTGCTCCCCGAGGACTTCGTCGAGTCGTACTTCGGCCTCGCGAACGCGATGCAGGCGATGATGGGCTTCGACGAGCGCTATGAGAGCTTTTCCGACCTGCTGGACGACGCCAACCTGGGCGGCGTGACCTACAGCGGCGCGACCGAGGCGTATGAGGACGGCGCCGCCGTCGAGACGGGGCGAATGATCATGACGATGGACGCGGTGGCCCTGCGGATGGACATCGACGCCGAGCGCGCCGCCGACGGCAGCGCCGAGGAGACGGTGACCATCAACGTGGACGGCTACGACGTCTGCGACATTGAGATCGAGAGCGACGGTACGAACGTCGCCATGACGGTGGACCTCGACATCCCCGAAATGTCGATGGACATCGCGCTGGACGGCACCGAGGCGGAGGACGGTTCGATGACGGCGGAGATGCGCCTTGACCTCGAGGCGCGCGAGGATGCGGCGGGCGAATCCGTCTTTGCCATGACCCTCGTCGAGACCGCCGCGTCGGATGCCGACGGCAACACTGCCGCCGACGTCGCCATGACGGTCGCGCTTCCCGAGGACCGCGAGCTCGGCGTCTCCTTCCACGTCGCCGACGGCGCAGGCGAGATTCCGGACCGCATGGCGGACCTCGAGCAGGTCGTCATCGCCGACGACGAGGCGATGGCGGATGCCGGCACCTCGCTGACCCTCAGCGTGGCGGCGCTGGCGGGCGACGCGGAGAAGCTCATCACCGACGACAGCGTCGTGGCGATGGCGGAGGCGGTGGAAGCGTTCTTCAACAGCATCGACGGCGAACCGGCGGCGGTCGACCCCTATGAACCGGAAAACGTCAGCTGCGCACCGGAAGACCTGAGCTTCACCGTGCCGGAATTCGGCTATGTGCCCGCGGGCTATGAGCTGAGCGACATGAGCGCCAACATCACCTATTACGACGACTATACCACCTACGAGGACCTCTACCAGACCTTTGAAAACGCCGCTGGCGACTATATCAACGTCAACTGCTACCGCTACGGCGACGTCGTGCAGTCGACGACCTATTACCTCGACGGCGACGGCAACATCACCGCCGAGCCGGATCAGGAGATTGTGGTCAACGCGTACAGCGCAGGCGGCGGATATGCCTACACGACCACCAGCGTGGTGGACATCAGCGTCGACTGGAGCGGCGCGGACGTGACCGGCGACGACATCGCCGCCATGATCGCCGCCATGGACGGTCCCGAGATGAACGACGCGGCATCGGTCGCCGTCATCGGCGGCGCGGACGGTCCGACGAGCCTGTTCGTCACCGACGACGCGGCCTCGATCGGCATCATCGGCGGCGCGGGAGCGGTGGAGGACGACGCGGCGGTCGAGTCCGCCGGCGACGCGGACGCTGCCAGCGATACGGCGGATGCCGGCGACGCGGCGGATGCTGCCGGGGAACAGACAAGTAAGGACGCCGGAGACGGCACGTCCGCGTACAAGCAGATGCGTTGACGCGGGCTAAAGGGGCGCGCCCGCGATGTGCGGGCGCGCCCCGCGCCGCAGGTGCGGACACGCTTCGCGGCATGGCGGGGAAATGCCTGTCCCGCGCCACGAAGGGAAGCGCGTATCCCGCGCAAACGCGAATGCGCGCTCACCGCGGCAAGGGAACAGGGAGATGTTTGCTCGCGCCGCAGGGAAAGGAGCATGTCGCGGACCGCAGGGGAAGGCATGCTCGAGCCATTGATGCGGCGGCGGACGCGGGACGAGGGCACGAAAAGAAAAGGCGGCGGCGCGCCGACGCGGCGTCTGCCGCGCCGCGGGGAGGCGCAAGTTCTTTGGTCCCCCGGAACACTTCGCGCTCCGGGCGGCGTCTGCAGCGCACGGGGGAAGCGCAAGAGGGCGTCGCAGCCCGCGGCAGCGTGCAACCTGAGGCGGCGCCCGCGACGGAAGGGGAAAGGATGCCTGCCGCTTCGCGGGGAGCGGCGCTCTGCCCGGCGCGGGAAGGCGCGGAACGGCGCCTGCCTGCGCGGAGGAGGAAACGGGAAGGGATGATTCCCCGTCGGGGGAAGAAATGGGAGGTTACACATGCGCATGAAGAGATGGTTGGCGATCCTGCTCTGTTTGGCGATGCTCATTCCCGCCGCCAGCGCGGCGGATTCCGGCGCGCTGGCGGTCGCGAGCCGCCCGCACCACGCGGAACATCACAAGCTGCTCCCTGCGCTGCCGGACGGCGAGCGCACCGAAGACGACGCGGCTTCTACCTTGCCGGACGGCGAGCGCCCGGAGGGCGGCAAGCGGCTGCCGGGCGCAGCGGAGCAGCCGGACGGCGCGGCTTCTACCTTGCCGGACGGCGAGCGCACCGAGGACGATGCGGCTTCTACCTTGCTGGACGGCGAGCGTTCCGAGGACGATGCGGCTTCCGCTCTGCCGGATGCGGCGGATGCGGACCAGTCGGTCGTGCTCGAGATCGGCGATATCGTCCTCGAGGTCGACGGCGAACAGTTTCCCATCGATGCCGAGGCCGCAATGGCGATGCGCAGCACGCCGGACGACATCTACGTACAGTTTGAGGCGCGCGCCGGCGAGCGGGCGGTCTTCCCGATGCAGTTCCAGCGAAACCGGGAGGGCATCGCGGTGCAGATCGGCGAATCCGACACGGTTTACTTCTTTACCGCCAGCTTCTTCGAATCCGCCGCCATGGGCGTCGGCAGCTTCGCGGAGCAGTTTGAAGCCATCGTTGAAGATCCGGCGGCTTCCGACGCCGAATTCGACGCGTCCGCGGTGGTGTCCGACCTCTGCGCGGCGCTCGAGGCAAACGGCGTGCAGGCGGACGAGGCGGAGCTGGACGGCGAAGCGGCGGCGCGCTGGGCATTCGACTTTACCACCGGCGAGACCGTCGCCCTGGCGCAGGCGCTGTCGGAATCGCTGCGCGAAAGCGGCGCGTACGCCTATCTGGGACTCGACGACATGGAGGCGGAGTTGGCGAGCCTGCCCGCCGTCGCGATCGAACTGGGCCTGGAGGGCGAATTGACGTGCGCCGAGAGCGGCGCGGTGGCGCTCGAGGGTGTGTTGGACTTCGGCGGCGACGTGGGCCGGATGCCCTTTTCGCTGGCGTGGGACGGCGCGGACGCGGGCTCTTTGTCGCTGCAGCTGATCAGCGGCGACCTGCCGAGCATGGAGGGCCAGATCAACGCCGACGGCGAGGCGTGGGAGATCCTCTACCGCGAGCCGGGCATGGACGCGCGCGTGCAGCTGCTGCTGACGACGGCGGCGGACGGCGCCGACCAGCTCGACATGCGCGTCGAGGTCGACGCCGGCGCGCCCGCGCTCATGAATGTGATTTCGGATTTCGACACGATCTATGACGTCGACATCGACGTCAGCGGACGCTCCGGTCCGGCGCTCACGGACGATGCGGTGATGGACATCGACGCC
>CALVPU010000246.1 GCA_944353735.1 uncultured Eubacteriales bacterium
ACGAGCACTCATCGAACATTGAACGACATCACATAAGGAGGATATCATCATGAAGAAGTGGGTTTGCAGCGTTTGTGGTTACGTTTACGCAGGCGAGACGCCCCCCGAGAAGTGCCCGCAGTGCGGCGTTCCGGCGTCCAAGTTCGTCGAGCAGAAGGGCGACATGACCTGGGCGGCGGAGCACGTCGTTGGCGTCGCCAAGGACGTTCCCGAGGAGATCAAGGAGGGCCTGCGCGCCAACTTCGCGGGCGAGTGTTCCGAGGTCGGCATGTATCTGGCGATGGCGCGCGTCGCGCATCGCGAAGGCTATCCGGAGATCGGCCTGTACTGGGAGAAGGCCGCCTACGAAGAGGCTGAGCACGCCGCGAAGTTCGCGGAACTGCTTGGCGAAGTCGTGACCAACTCCACCAAGAAGAACCTCGAAATGCGCGTCGAGGCCGAAAACGGCGCGACCGCCGGCAAGACCGAACTCGCCAAGAAGGCCAAGGCGCTCAACCTCGACGCCATTCACGACACCGTGCACGAGATGGCGCGCGATGAGGCCCGCCACGGCAAGGCGTTTGCCGGCCTGCTTGCGCGCTACTTCGGCAAGTAATCCACGCGATCCGGGACGAAGGGAATGCCCTTCGTCCCTTTTGCTTTGCAAGCGCATGCGCCGCCGGCGCGAATGCTTTTTAACGCCGATGGTAAACCCGCATATCGCCCGGCGCCCGCGGGCATGGCAAACGCCCTGATCGCGCAGACATCAGGGCGTTTGTGGGCACTTTTTACGTTTGACGGCTTTGCCTGCGCGCAACCGCGGCGGCGCAGGGGCTCACGGCGCGATGGCGTCGATCTCCTCCAGCCAGAGCGCCGCGCAGGCGTCGGAGGGCATGCGCCAGTCGCCGCGCGGCGACAGCGTCGCGGAGCCGACCTTGGGGCCGTCAGGCAGGCACGAACGCTTGAACTGCTGGGCGAAGAAGCGCCGGAAGAAGGTGCGCAGCCACTTGAGCACGGTTGCGGCATCGTAGGCATCGCCGAAGGCGTGGCGCGCGAGGCGGTAGATCTTTGCCGGCGAGAAGCCGAAGCGCAGCGTGTAGTAGAGGAAGAAGTCGTGCAGCTCGTAGGGACCGACGAGGTCCTCGGTTTTCTGCTGGATTTCTCCCTGGGCGTCGGCGGGCAGCAGCTCCGGCGAGACCGGCGTGTCGAGGATATCGCGGAGCACCGCCGCCAGCGCCGGCGCGCTGTGGCTCGCTTCATAGCGCACGATGTAGCGCACCAGCGTCTTGGGCACGCCGGCGTTGACGCCGTACATCGACATGTGGTCGCCGTTGTAGGTCGCCCAGCCCAGCGCCAGCTCAGACAGGTCGCCGGTGCCGACGACGAAGCCGCCCATCTGGTTGGCGATGTTCATCAGCACCTGCGTGCGCTCGCGCGCCTGCCCGTTTTCATAGGTGACGTTGCGCACGGCTTCATCGTGACCGATGTCGGCAAAGTGCTGGCGCACGGCGGCGGTGATGTCGACCTCCTTGAAGGTCACGCCCATCTGCTCGCAGAGCTTTTCGGCGTTGGAGCGCGTGCGCTTCGTCGTGCCGAAGCAGGGCATGGACACGGCGACGATGTCGCGGCGGCTGCGGTCGAGCAGGTCCATCGTGCGCGCCATCACGAGCAATGCCAGGCAGCTGTCCAACCCGCCGGACACGCCGACGACGATCGCCCGGGCGCGCGTGTGTTCGACGCGCTTTTTCAGCCCATAGCTCTGGATGCGCAGGATCTCCTCGGCGCGCTCGGCGATCTGATCGTCCGAGGCGGGCACGAACGGCGTGCGCGCGAACGACCGCGTCAACGGCGTTTCCGACAGCGGCATGGAGAACTGCACCTCCAAGGCGCAGGGCAGCGCGTCGGCGGAGACGTAGCTGGGCATCCTGTGGCGCTCGGCGAGCATGCGCTCGACGTCGATCTCCGTGGCGATGAGGTCGTCCGCGCCGAACGGCGGGTTCTCCGCCAGCCGCGCGCCGTTTTCGCAGATGAGGTTGTGCTGGGAAAAGACCATGTCCTGCGTCGATTCGCCGCAATCGGCGTTGGCATAGGCGTAGCCGCAGATCAGCCGCGCCGATGTCGACTCGATCAGCGTTCGCCGGTAGGCGCGCTTGCCGATGACCTCGTCGGACGCCGAAGGATTGGCGATGATCGTCGCGCCGTTCTGGCAAAGCATGCGCGAAGGCGGGTCGGGCGTCCAGACGTCCTCGCACAGCTCGACGCCCACGGCGAACGCCGGCATCTGCGCGCAGCGGAAGATCAGGCGGCGGTCAAAGGGAACGGGCTCGCCCGCGACCGTCACGTTGGCGGGACGCACGATGCATTCGCCGGAGGTGAACTGGCGCCGTTCGTAGAATTCGCCGGCATTGGGCAGGTACGTCTTGGGCACGATGCCGAGGATCTTGCCGTCGCGAACGACGGCGGCGCAGTTGTACAGCCGCCCGTCCTCGCGCAGCGGCAAGCCGAAGACGACCAGTGGGCGCAGGCCGCGCGTGGCG
>CALVPU010000247.1 GCA_944353735.1 uncultured Eubacteriales bacterium
CAACGGCGCACTGACGAACGCGCGCGAGCTGCGCGAGGAGCTGGAACTGCGCGGCTCGATCTTCCACATGACGAGCGATTCGGAGGTCATTTCCTATATCATCACCCGCGAGCGGCTGGCCTCGAAGTCCATTGAGGAGGCGATCTCCCGCAGCATGGACGTGCTTCAGGGCGCGTACTCGATGGTCGTCATGTCGCCGCGCAAGCTGATCGCCGCGCGCGACCCGTTCGGCTTCCGACCGCTGTGCATGGGCAAGATCGGCGAGAACGTGGTGTTCGCATCGGAGAGCTGCGCGCTCGACGCCATCGGCGCGGCATTCGTGCGCGACATCGAGCCGGGCGAGATCGTCGTCGTCGACGAAGACGGCATCCGCACCGACCGCACGCACGTCGGCACGAAGCCCAAGCGCACCTGCGTGTTCGAGTACATCTACTTCGCCCGTCCGGATTCGGTCATCGACGGCAGCTCCGTGCACACGGCGCGCGTGCGCGCGGGCGCGTTTCTGGCGCTGGAGCATCCCGTGCAGGCGGACGTGGTCATCGGCGTGCCGGATTCCGGACTCGACGCCGCCATCGGCTTTTCGCGCCAGTCGGGAATCCCGTACGGCATTGGCTTCATCAAGAACAAGTACATCGGTCGCACGTTTATCCAGCCCACCCAGGCGGACCGCGAGAACAAGGTGCGCATCAAGCTCAACGTCGTCTCTTCCGTGGTGCGCGGCAAGCGCGTGGTGTTGGTGGACGATTCCATCGTGCGCGGCACGACGTGCGCGCGCATCGTCAAGATGCTGCGCGAGGCGGGGGCGACCGAGGTGTACATGCGCTCGTCCGCGCCGGCGTTCACGCACCCGTGCTACTTCGGCACCGACATCGACAGCTGCGACAAGCTCATCGCCTGCCGCTATCCGATGGACCAGATCAAGGACATCATCGGCGTGGACTCGCTGGGCTTCCTGAGCGTGGACAGCGCCGCCAAGCTCGCGGACAACTCTCAGGGCTTCTGCACGGCGTGCTTCGACGGGAACTATCCCTGCGACCCGCCCAAGAATCCCGCCAAGTGCCTGTTTGAGCGCAGGCTTTCGGAGGTGAAGGGCGAATGAAGAGCTACAGCGAGAGCTACCGCGACGCGGGCGTGGACATCACCGCCGGCTACCGCGCGGCCGAATTGATGAAGCGCCACGTCGAACGCACGCGCATTCCCGGCGTGCTCTCCGGCATCGGCGGCTTCGGCGGACTGTTCGAGCTGGACTTGACGGGCATCGCCCGACCGGTGCTGGTCAGCGGCACCGACGGCGTCGGCACCAAGCTCAAGATTGCCTTTTTGATGGACAAACACGACACGGTGGGCATCGACTGCGTGGCGATGTGCGTCAACGACATCGTCTGCTGCGGCGCCAAGCCGCTGACGTTCCTCGACTACGTGGCGCTGGGGAAAAACGTGCCCGAGCGCGTGGCGGAGATCGTCGCCGGCGTCGCCGAGGGCTGCGTGCAGGCGGGCTGCGCGCTGGTCGGCGGCGAGACCGCCGAGATGCCGGGATTCTATCCCGAGGACGAGTACGATCTGGCGGGCTTTTCCGTCGGCGTGGTCGACCGTGACGCGATCGTCGACCCGTCGAAGATCGTTCCCGGCGACGCGCTGATCGGACTGAAGTCCTCCGGTGTGCACTCCAACGGCTTTTCGCTGGTGCGCAAGGCGCTCGGCGTGGACGCAAAGTCGCTCGCAGTCTATTCCGACGAGCTCGGTCGGACGCTCGGCGAGGCGCTGCTCGAGCCGACGAAGATCTACGTCAAGCCTGTGCTTTCTTTGATGGCGCGCGTGAACGTCAAGGGCGTGTCGCACATCACCGGCGGGGGCTTCTACGAGAACATCCCGCGCGCGCTGCCCGAGGGCATGACCGCGCGCATCGAGCTGCGCCGCGTGGAGACGCCGCCGGTCTTTGACCTGATCGCCCGCGCAGGGAACGTCTCGCGGCGCGACATGTTCAACACGTTCAATATGGGCGTCGGCATGTGCCTGACCGTCGCGGCAGCGGACGCGGACGCGGCGGTGCGCATCCTGCGCGAGGCGGGCGAGGACGCCGCGATCATCGGCGAAGTCGTTCCGGGCGACAGCCGGGTGGAACTGGCATGAGCGCTCGCGTGGCGGTGCTCGTCTCCGGTGGCGGCACCAATCTGCAGGCAATCCTCGACGCCGCGGCGCGCGGGGAACTGCCATCGGCGCAAATCGCGCTGGTCGTGTCGAGCAGGGCGGACGTCTACGCGCTCGAGCGCGCCCGGAATGCGGGCGTGGAGACGGCGGTGTGCCCGCGCGCCGGTCGGACGCAGGCGGAATTTGAGGCGGATCTGGAGGAAACGCTGCGCGCGCACGGCATCGAGCTGATCGTGCTGGCGGGCTTCATGACGATCCTGTCCGCCGCGTTTGTCCAAAGGTATCCCGAGCGGATCATCAACGTTCATCCGTCGCTGATCCCGTCGTTTTGCGGCGAAGGCTTTTACGGCCTGCGCGTGCACCGCGCCGCGCTCGACTACGGCGTCAAGGTCACGGGCGCGACGGTCCACTTCGTCAACGAGATTCCCGACGGCGGGCGGATCATCGCCCAGAAGGCGGTCGACATTCAGACGGGCGACACCCCGCAGACCCTGCAGCGGCGCGTGATGGAGCAGGCGGAATGGGTGCTTTTGCCGCGCGCGGTGGAGGAGGTCGCTTCAAAGATGGGAGGAAAGGGTATGAAAGATCTGTTTCAGGCGGCGGGCGCCACGACCTATCCCGGGCGCGGCATCGTCGCCGGGCGCACGGCGGACGGCGGCAAGGCGTTCTTTGCCTATTTCATCATGGGCCGCAGCGCCAACTCGCGCAACCGCGTGTTCGTGCGCGACGGCGACGGCATTCGCACGCAGGCGTTCGATCCCGCGGCGATGAAGGACCCGTCGCTCATCATCTACGCGCCAGTGCGCTGGCAGGGCGGCAAGGTGGTCGTCACCAACGGCGACCAGACCGACACGATCTGCGATTTCCTCGCCGCGGGCAAGTCGTTTGGCGACGCGCTGCGCACGCGCGCCTTTGAGCCGGACGCGCCGAACTTCACGCCGCGCATCAGTCTGATTGCCGAGGCGGCGGGCAAGCTGGCGTTTTCCATGGCGATCCTCAAGGCGGCGGACGATTCCGGTGCGCGCTGCCTGCGCTGCTTCTACGAATACGAGGATATGCCCGCCGGCGAAGGCCGCTTCATCCACACCTACCGCTGCGACGGCAATCCGATCCCGTCGTTTGAAGGCGAACCGGAAGCGGTCGCGCTTGCCGGCGATTTGGACGCGCTGACCGAAGGTCTCTGGAATGCGCTCGATGCGGACAACCGCGTGTCGCTGTGGACGATGACCGTCGACCTGACTACCGGCGACCGGCAGAGCCGCATCGTCAATCGAAACGCTTAATCGCGAGGAGGATGAATCAACATGGCGCATGAGATCATGCTCAAGTACGGCTGCAATCCGAACCAGAAACCCGCGCGCATCTACATGGAAGGCGGCGAACTGCCGCTGAAGGTGCTCAACGGCAAGCCCGGCTACATCAACTTCCTCGACGCGCTCAACAGCTGGCAGCTGGTCAGCGAGATGAAGGCGGCGACCGGCGTGGCGTCGGCGGCGTCGTTCAAGCACGTCAGCCCCGCGGGCGCGGCGATCGGGCTTCCGCTTGACGACGTGCTGCGCCGGATCTATTTCGTGCCCGATGGACTCGAGCTCACTCCGCTGGCAAACGCCTACGCGCGCGCGCGCGGCGCGGACCGCATGTCCTCGTTCGGCGACTTTGCCGCCCTGAGCGACGTCTGCGACGTGCCCACGGCGAAGCTGTTGGCGCGCGAGGTCTCCGACGGCGTCATTGCGCCCGGCTACGAGCCGGAAGCGCTGGAGATCCTCAAGGGCAAGCGCAAGGGCGGCTACAACATCGTCCAGATCGACCCCGATTACGTGCCCGCCGCGATCGAGCGCAAGATGTGCTTTGGCATCACGTTCGAGCAGGGGCGCAACGCGCTGGCGATCGACGAAAAGCTGCTGGAGAACGTCGTGACGAAGAACCGCGACCTGTCCGAGGCGCAGAAGCGCGACCTCGTGATCGCGCTCATCGCGCTGAAGTACACGCAGTCGAACTCCGTCTGCTACGTCAAGGACGGTCAGGCGATCGGCATCGGCGCGGGCCAGCAGTCGCGCATCCACTGCACGCGGCTGGCGGGCAACAAGGCGGACAACTGGCACCTGCGCCAGCACGAGCGCGTGCTCGCGCTGCCTTTCCGCGAGGACATCGGTCGGCCCGACCGCGACAACGCCATCGACGTCTACATCTCCGATGATTCCGACGAGGTGCTCGCCGACGGCGCCTGGCAGCGGCTGTTCACCCGCTGCCCCGAGCCGCTGACGCGCGAGGAAAAGCGCGCCTATCTGGACGGCGCGACCGGCGTGGCGCTGGGCAGCGCTGCCTTCTTCCCCTTCGCCGACAACATCGAGCGCGCCCGCCGCAGCGGCGTGACCTGCATTGCCCAGCCCGGCGGCTCCATCCGCGACGCGCAGGTGATCGAGACCTGCGACCGCTACGGCATCGCCATGGCGTTTACCGGCATCCGGCTGTTCCACCACTGAGCGCGCCTTTCCGCCACTGGAGACGGTGCCTCAAGGCAGGCGAATCCCGCCGGCTCATCGGGAAACGCATTCCCCGGCACAGGGGAAACGCTTTCCGCGTGCCGGCGGGAAGGCGCGCCGCCGCGGCGAACGCCGGCGCAGACTTGTCAGGATCCCGCGCCGCTTCGCGCGGGATTCTGGCGGCTTGAATGTGAGAAACGGAGGAAGAACCGATGAAGATCATGGTAGTCGGCGGCGGCGGTCGCGAACACGCGATCATCCGCAAGCTGCGCGAGAATCCTGAGGCGACGGAGATCTACGCGCTTCCCGGCAACGCCGGCATCGCCGCGGACGCGGTCTGCGCCGGCATTGCGGCGACGGACATCGACGGCATCGTCCGCTTCGCCGTCGAGCACGCGATTGACTTTGCAGTGGTCGCGCCGGACGACCCGCTGGCGATGGGCGCGGTGGACGCGCTGCACGCCAAAGGCATTGCCTGCTTCGGTCCCGATGCGAAGGCGGCAAAGATCGAGAGCAGCAAGGCGTTTGCCAAGGAACTGATGCGCAAGTACGGCATTCCCACGGCAAGGTTCCGCGTATTTGAGGACGCGGCGGAAGCGCTTGCCTTCGTCCGCGCGGCGGCGTGTCCGGTCGTGGTCAAGGCGGATGGGCTCGCGCTGGGCAAGGGCGTGCGCATTTGCGCGACGAACGCCGAGGCGGAGGACGCCGTGCGCGCCATGATGCTCGAGGGCGCGTTCGGCGCAAGCGGCGCGAAGGTGGTCGTCGAGGAATACCTCGAGGGACCGGAAGTCTCGGTGCTGGCGTTTACCGACGGCAGCGTGGTGCGCCCGATGGTCTCCTCGATGGACCACAAGCGCGCCTGCGACGGCGATCAGGGGCTCAACACCGGCGGCATGGGCACCATTGCGCCCAACCCGTTCTACACGCCCGAGGTCGCCGCGCGATGCATGCGCGAAATCTTCGAGCCGACGATTCGCGCCATGCGCGCCGAAGGCCGTCCGTTCAAGGGATGCCTCTATTTTGGCCTGATGATCACGCGCGACGGTCCCAAGGTGATCGAGTACAACTGCCGCTTTGGCGATCCTGAGACGCAGGTGGTGCTGCCATTGCTCGAGAGCGACCTGCTGACCATCATGCGCGCCGTTGAGGAGGAGCGTTTGGCGGAGGTGCCGGTCGAGTTCGCGCCCCGCGCCGCCTGCTGCGTGATGATCGCCTCCGGCGGCTATCCGCAGAAGTACGAAAAGGGCAAGGTCATCGACCTCGGACGCGCGCCGGAAATGGCGGAGGTCTACCACAGCGGCACTGCGCGCGACGCCGAGGGCCGGCTGATCACAGCGGGCGGTCGCGTGCTGGGCGTGTGCTGCGTGCGCGACGCGCTGCGCGATGCAGTCGACGCCGCCTATGCCGCCGCCGCACAGGTGCGCTTTGAGGGAATGCACATGCGGACCGACATCGGCGCGCGGGCACTCGCCGCCACGGGGATGGAGGAATGACGATGGTTTACAGGCTCTACGTGGAGAAGAAGCCGGGATACGACCACGAGGCGCGCGCGCTGACGGCGGAGCTGCGCGACTTTGTCGGCATCCGCGGTCTGAAGCGCCTGCGCGTGCTCAACCGCTACGACGTCGAAGGGCTTGACGAGGCGGTGTTTCGGCGCGCGGTTTGGGGCGTGTTCGCCGAACCGCAGCTCGACGACGTCTATGCCGAGCTGCCCGGCGGTGCGGACTTCGTGCTCGCCGCGGAGTACCTGCCGGGGCAGTTTGACCAGCGCGCGGATTCTGCCGCGCAGTGCGTGCAGCTGATGGCGCAGTGCGAGCGCCCGGCGGTGCGCACGGCGACGGTCTACCTGATGGAAGGCGCGCTGAGCGCGGCGGACATGGAGAAGATCCGCCGCCACGTGATTAACCCCGTCGAGCGGCGCGAGGCGTCGCTGGCGCGGGTGGATTCGCTGGAGATGCGCTATGAGGTCCCGGCGCGGGTGCCGGTCCTCGACGGATTCCGCAGCATGGACGACGGCGAGGCGGCGGCGCTGATTCCCAGCTATGGCCTGGCGATGGACGCCGCGGACATCGCCTTTTGCCGCGACTACTTCCGCTCGGTCGATCGCGACCCGACGCTGACGGAGCTCCGGCTGCTGGACACTTACTGGTCGGATCACTGCCGCCACACGACGTTTTTGACCGAATTGACGGACGTCGCCTTCGAGGATGCGGATGCCGAGGCGGCGTACCGGCGCTATCTCGGGCTGCGTGCGGAGCTGGGGCGGACGAAACCGGTGACGCTGATGGACGTCGCGACCATCGGCGCGAAGGTGCTGGTCAAGCGCGGCGCGCTGACGGATCTGGCCCACTCCGACGAGATCAACCCCTGCACGATCCAGGTCAAGGTGCGCGCCGGCGCCGAGCGCCAGCATTGCCTCCTCC